>JAFRWH010000253.1 GCA_017438085.1 Bacillota bacterium | reverse complement strand
GCCAGCGCCACATGATGTTCTTCGGATGGCTCACCATCCAGTCGAAGAAACGGCCCTTTTTCTCCCCCATTTTACCGATGATGGAACCGTAAAAGTCATAGATCATGTCGTACATCACAAGGCGGGTGATGCGGCTGTCATATGCAGCCGCTCTGGGCGCCAGGTAGCCGCCAAGGGAAACGCCGATAAAGCTGACATCATCGAGGCCGAACCAGTCCAGCACCGCGCTCGTGCAGTGCTCCCACTCAGGTGTCATGCGTGCGTCATAGCGCATAAGCACCTCCCCCTGACCGGGTCCTTCAAAAAAGTATACATTATAGCCTCGCTCCTGTAAATACAGCAGCAGCACAAGGAACTCCTGGGCGATGCTGTCGTAGCCGCCGCATACAAGCACGCTGCCTTTGGGATTTTCGGAAAGAGCATACCAGACAGGCAGTTTGATGCTGCCAAAAGGTATCTGAACGTATTTTATCTGAGGGAAGCTTCCGTAATATGCATCGTAAAGAGTCCTGCAGCGTTCATAGAGGTTGTGCTTCAGGGAACGGCCATCTGCGTCCCTTTCTCCGCTTATGGTGTAGAACTGAGCGGCGCGGAAACAGGTGGCGGCTTTAAGAAGCAGAGCCTTCGCTTCGCTTTCTTCTTTTCCCCGACTTTCGGCTTCTGCTTCTTCTCCGAGCTTTATGAACAGCGGGATCCAGGTCTCAAAGCCATCGATCTGCTTTGCTATATCCATCAGCTCGTCTCTTCCGAATACGCCCTGGGAGTAGAAACGGTTCAGCTGAAAGTTGAAGCTTTCGTTTTCGTGGAAGCTCTCGTAGCCTACAGGAAACATGTCTTTAATGTTCTTCATAGTGATTCCCTCCTTTGAATTAACAGAATATCGTTCTGTTAATTCAATCTACCATTAGAGACGCGGCTTGTCAAGAATAAAAAGAACAATGTTCTGTTAATTTTTTAAACCGAGATCAAACAATTAAAAAAATGACAGCAGCACAGTAACTGTGCTAAAATGAACTCATAAAACGATAAAAAAGGAGGCTCAAAATGATAGACCTTAATACAAGCATAGAAAAAATCAGTCTTTACAGAAATGGCGCCGAAATACTCCGCAAGGGCAGCGTTGAACTGGCGGAAGGCACCCAGACTCTGCTGGTAAACGGCCTCACAGGAGGCGCAAACCGCGACACCGCAAGGCTTTTCGCCAACGGCGGGCTCAGCTGCTCCAATATGCGCATCTTCACTCCGGAGGCGGATCTTTCAGAAGACAGCGAATACACAAAGCTGCAGGAGGAGATGGCTCTGATCACCAAAAAGATCGAGGCCAAGCGTTTCCAGATGCAGCTTTGGAAGGACAACGGCAATTTCAGCACCAGGACAGAGCAGTCTCTCTCCGAAATGCAGGACTACATAGAAAAGCTGGGAGAGCGCATCATCGCTCTGGAGCTGGAGATAAAGGCTCTGGAAAAGGAATATCAGAAGCTGGATAAGAGGGCTAAGGAGCTTCAGGGTCAGGATCGCCGTCCTGTCATGTCCGTGGATGTGACTGCTCCTAAGGCCGGAACCTACAGCTTTGAGCTGCGCTACTACGAAGGCTCCGCTTACTGGAATCCTGTGTATGAAATCCACTCCGATGCGGAAAACCCGGTTCAGATAAAGTTCAGAGCCAACATCTATCAATTTACTCCGGAAGACTGGGAAGGCGTTGCGCTGAGCCTCTTCACCGGAAATCCCTCTCATGGCGGCATTCTGCCCAAGCTCGACCCTCTGTATCTTGATATCAGGGAGGTCGTGCTCGAAAGAAAGGCTTCCAGAAATACCATGGCCTTCGGCGCCGGAATGGCAGCGCCCATGATGGGCATGGCAAAAATGAATATGGCCGTTGCCGATGAGGCGGTCGATGTGGAAGAGGTCGCCATGGCGCCCATGGCCGCTATGGCTATGCCCGAGGCTCAGGTGAACAAGGAAGAGACCATGACTGAATATATCCTTGCAGGCACCCGCAACATACCAAGGAATGCGGAGGGCATCATGGCCGATCTTCAGACCTACGAAGCCCCGGCTGAATACAGGATATCTGCAGTTCCAAAAACTGATCTGAGCGCTTATCTGACCGCCCGCATCAAGTCAGCCGACATACCCTTCACCGAGGATGTGAATGCAGGCATCTATCTGAAGGGCATGTATACAGGTGACGTAAATATCGATCCGGATCTGACTCAGGAGTATGTGGACATCACTCTTGGCAGAGAGGAAAGGGTAAAGATCACCCACAAGGAGCTGGCAAGAAAGACGTCCACAACGCTGCTCAAGGGTCAGAAGGTGGTTGAATACAATTATGAGACCAAGGCGGCCAATCTGTCCGAGACTCCGCTGACTCTGCACATCGAGGATCAGATACCTATTTCACAGCACAAGGACATAACAGTCGAAACGGTCGAGCTCTCCGATGGCAAGCTGACATCTGAGACCGGCATCATCAGCTGGGATCTGGAACTGCCTCCTGCAGGATCCGGGACGATCAGGCTGGGATACAAGGTCTCCAGACCAAAGGATAAGGAGATCATGGAGCGCGGCGGCGGACATGTTGTTAAGTACTGTCCGCACTGCGGAAGTCCTGTATACGGCAGATTCTGCCCCACATGCGGCGCCTCTGTATAAGTGGTGCTGAATAGCCTCGAACCAAAAGCCGCTTATGAAAAGGCAGCGCAGCATCAAAAGAAAGCTGATACTTGCAATACTGGCCATTGCTCTTGCAATGGCCATTTTGCTGTATTATCAGCGCAGCACCCAATCCGAGCTGGTTGGTCCCTATCCGGTGCAGTATGTTATCGACGGCGACACCATAGCTGTGGACATGGGACAGGAATACGCCGTGCGGGTGAGGCTGATAGGAGTGGATGCGCCTGAGAGCGCGGATCACGACGAGACTAAAAATACTTCCGAAGGGGCAATCGCATCGGATTACATGAAAGAGCTCCTTGGAGGAAGAAACGTCTGGCTGGAGTATGACAGCGAGCTTAAGGACCAGTACGGCAGGACCCTTGCCTATGTGTATTTAGAGGATAAGATCACTATGGCGGAAAAGCTGCTGCTGTCCGAAGGCTACGCAAAAGTGCTGATAATAGCGCCTAACGACAAGTACGAAAAAGAGTTCAGAACAATAGAAAATGCCGCCCGCAGGGACGGCAAGGGTTTCTGGGGTACAGGCTATTTCAGGTAGCCCGGGGCATGAGTCCTCCGGCTAATTAGTGGCCGGGGCATCAGTTTCCGGATTTTCAGGACCGGGGCATCAGTCTTCCAGATATTTAAGGACCAGCTGGGTCGAGACCTGACTGGCCTTTTTTGCGAAGCTTGGGAAGTCCATATCGGCTTCTCCGTCCGCATTGTCTGAGATGGCTCTGATGATGCAGAAGGGAACTCCGTTCTGATAGCATACATGGCCAATGGAAGCTCCTTCCATTTCGGCGCAGAGCGCGTCGGGGAAGGATGCTTTTATTTTACTGCGCTGCTGGTCGGAGGAAATGAACTGGTCTCCCGAGACCACCAGTCCTCTGCGCACATTGATGCCCATGGCTTCTGCCTGCTGTGCAAATCTTACTGCAGCGGCTTCGTCGGCCTTCATGCGGACTATGCCAAGACCGCTTATATAGCCTATCTCATCGCCCAGGGCGCTGGTATCCATGTCATGCTCTGCTGTTTCTGTGGATATCACAAGGTCGAATATCTTTATGTCCTTTGAAAGAGAGCCTGCCACGCCGGTGTTGATCAGAAGATCCACACCAAAGCGCATTATCATGGTCTGAGCCACCACGGCGGCTGCTACCTTGCCCACGCCGCACTGAGCCACCACTACAGGTTTTCCCATGAGCTTTCCTTTATAAAACTTTATGCCGCTGATGGTCTCGCAGCTTGGCTCCTCCATGCATTCAACGAGCCCCTGCACCTCCATCTCCATTGCGCCTATTATTCCAGTCATTTATTTATCTCCTCCATAAGCGAGCTTTGCTATGGTCTTTCCGAAGCTTTTGCGGAAAAACGCAACTATATAGCCTGTCACAAGAGCGGAGAGTATGGTGCCTTCCCTGATCCACTGGAAGGGATTTTTAAGTATCACAAGCGAAAGTATAAGCCCCAGCGCCACTACACTGCAGTCGACCACAGTCTTGGTGGTGGAGAAAGGCTTTTTTACTTTCTGTGAAATGGCCATGGTCAGGCCTTCCATAGGCATGGGAATGACATCGACAGAAACGTAGATGAAAACGCCAAGAGCCACAACTACTATGCTTATTGCCAGCATTATAAGACTTCCTGCGTAGCCATCCATTATGCGCCAGCTTCCCATTATGTTCTTGGCGAAGGTCACGAAGTAGCCGAAGATGGTGGAAAAGGCTATCTGCAGCAGATTGAAGGGTTTGAAGTCTTTTCGGAGTATGATGAACTGGAGCAGTATGTAGAAGCAGAATACTGCGGTTACTACTGTCCCCACCTTTGCTCCTATGCCCAGACAGGATGCCACCACATAGGGAAGCGAATTGACGGGGGATATCCCCAGACCTGCGTTTGCGGAAAATGCCACGCCGAAAGCCAGGCAGAGCATACCCAGGCAGTAAAGGGCTATGCTGATTATCCATTGGGCGGCTGTTCTTTTTCTCATGAGCTACTCCTTTTCTGTGGCGCAGAGCTTTGCTGCGGCCTCCTTAAGCTGGTTGAGATCTATCTTCCCCGTATCCTTTCTGGGGAAGCTGTCCATGAATACGATATATCTTGGCTGCATGTAATTGCTGAGACGTTCTCCTGCAGCTTTGTCCAGGGTCTGTCTGAGCTCTTCGCGGGCAGTATTCCGTTCTTCTTCGGAACTGTCCGGGGGCAGCGTCTGCATGACAACGCAGAGGCATATCTCTTCTATCCTGTGGGGGTCCGGAACGCCAACGGCTTTCAATTCCCTGATTCCGGGAAGATCGGACAGGGCATTTTCTATCTCGACAGGGGAAATGTTTTCTCCTGCCCGGATTATTATTTCCTTGCGGCGGCCTTTGAAGAACAGGTGGCCTTCCTTATCCAGATAGCCCATGTCGCCTGTGTCCATCCAGCCGTTTTCGTTCATGCAGGGCGGGGCGTAATCGTTGTAATATCGCCCTATGATGCTTGGCCCTTTGATCAATATCCTGCCGGTGGTGCCGATGGGCAGCTCATTGCCGCTGTCATCCGCGATGCGGCATTCCACCTCCGGGAAGAGCTCCCCGAGGCTTGTGGCTCTGAGCTCCGGGTCGTCTGTCAGCCTGCCGCTGGTATAGCCTGCAGTGGCTTCGGTCATGCCGATGGATGGGAGGAGGGTCATGCCCAGCTCCCTGCATATCCTTTTAAACAGCTCGCTGCTGTAGGGAGAACCGCCTATCATTCCGGTCCTGAGGCTGGAGATGTCGGCTGCAGCCTCCTTTTGTTTAGCCATCAGTGCGGAATAGAGCGTCGGCACCGCGGATAGTATGGTGCAGTGCCTTGCTTCTATGCAGCGCAGGGTGTTGGCGCTGTGTCTGTCCTTTGGGAAGGCCAGTTCGGCGCCTCTTGAAAGCGCTGCCAGCATCACGCCTGTTATGGCAAAGCAGTGGTAAAGGGGCAGCACGGCGCAGAAAACATCCTTTTCCGTGGCTTCCAGAAAGTCTGCGTGGGTCATGGCCAGGTTGATCCTGGCTTTGTGGGTGCTCGCCACCGGCTTCGCGCCTGAGGTGCTGCCGGAGGTGAATAATATCATATCAGTGTCATCCGGGCTGACCAGAGCTTTGGCCTGCTCCAGATCCGACACATAGTCGTTTTCGTAGTAAAGATTATCGTCCTCTGCAGTGTCCACTGCTACGCTGAGCTTGTCCTTTGAGGCTATGAAGTCTATAAGGTCCTCGGGCTCGGTGAAGCGCAGGGTCTTTATGCCCATGCTCCACAGCTCGTGTTTAGGCACGGAAAATACGCCGTTGACGGGCTTTCCTATGAGTATGAGCTGCTCCGCGTCGGATTTTTTCAGCGCGGAGAGCTGCTCGCCTTCAGCGTAGGCTGTGCAGAGGGGGATGAGGACAGCGCCTATCTTCCAGAGCGCCAGTGCGATTATTATAAGTTCCGGCTCGTTGGCGGAAAAGAGCGCAATATGGCTGCCCTTTCTGATGCCTCTTGAAAGGAAGGCCTGGGCTGTACTGTCCGAGAGCTCGTTCAGCTCTCTGTAGCTCAGCAGCCTTCCCGGAGCCGAGACTGCTGTCCGGTCCGGGAAGCGCTTTGCGATCTCTTCTATTTTCTGTGCAATTGTGATGTCAAGATATTCCTTCATCTCAGATTGCTGACTAATGGTTTTCGCGAAGGGCAGGCTGCCCGTCAGGACCTCGCTCTTTAATCTCGCATCGCCCTTCAAAGTCGGGCACTGCTCAATTAAGCGCTAGCCCATGGTCCTTCCGGGCACCTGCCGCTTCGCAGGGATTGTTATACGAATTATACTTCTGAATTCTTTAATTTTGTTTTGCCGTCTTTCAATAAAGATTTTAACGGGTGACATAAGGAGGGCACCCAGGCATCGAGCCTAAGCGAGATGTATGGGAGGATGCCTTATGGCAGGACCCGTTAAAATCTACAAGGCTCACGGCAAAAATAATGCATTGAGTTAATGGAAGTATTACTTTGCTGCTTTTGCGGCTTTGATCTCTGCGATCATCTGGGGAGCTACATCAAAGAGATCTCCGCAGATGCCGTAGTCGGCTATCTCAAAAATAGGAGCCGCTTCGTTCTTGTTCACGGCGATGATCAGCTCGGAATCCTGCATGCCTGCCTTGTGCTGAATAGCTCCTGAAATGCCCAGAGCTATGTATACCTTAGGTCTTACAGTCTTGCCGGTCTGGCCGATCTGGTGGTCTGCGGACATCCAGCCTGCGTCGATCACGGGTCTGGAAGCGCCTACAACGCCGCCAAGCTCTGCTGCCAGCTCCTCTGCCAGGGCTATGCCCTTTTCAACATTGGATGCAATGCCGCCGCCTACAGCAACTATGTACTCGGCTCCGATAAGATCGGCCATCTTCTTTGCGGACTTGACCACCTCGGTGACCTTAGTCTTAAGATCTGCCTCGGCCAGCTCGAATGCGGGATGGATGATCTGAACTGCGTCTGCCTTGGCCTGATCGAAAGGCCGCTTCTGCATAACGCCGGGACGGACCGTTGCCATAGCCGGTCTGAATCTGGGGCATACTATGGTAGCCATCAGGTGGCCGCCAAAAGCAGGACGGGTCATCTTCAGGTTCTTGTGAACGTCGAACAGGGGGCTGTCCCACTTCACGCCTTCGAGATCCATGGATGAACCACTCTTTAAGAATTCGATGTAGCCATCCAGCGCCACATCCAGGTGGGTGCAGTCTGCGCAGAGTCCGGTGTGGAGCCTTGCTGCGCAGCGGGGCGCCAGATCGCGGCCTATGTTGGATGCCCCGATCAGGAACACTTCCGGCTTAAGCTCGGAAACTGCGTCACATATCACCTTAGTGTATGCGTCGGTAGTGTAGTTCTTCAGAAGCGGGCTGTTGAAAACGTAGACCTTGTCCGCGCCGTAGCCGCCCAGCTCATTTGCGATGCCGTCGACATCGTCGCCCAGCAGTATTCCGCAGAGCTCAACGCCCAGCTCATCCGCCAGCTTGCGGCCTTCGGAGATAAGCTCAAAATCGGTGGGCATCAGCTCGCCGCCGCGCTGTTCGCAGAAGACCCAGACATTCTTGAAAGCTGCAATATCTGCGCTGTTGAAATCTTTTGTCATATCCGTGCCTCCTTAAATGATGTGCTTTTCGCTGAGTATGGATGCCAGCTCCTTAGCCGCATCCTTTGTGCTTCCTGCCAGCATCCTTCCGGCTCCCTTCTGGGGAGGAGTAAAGGACTTGTAGATGTTGGTGGGGGAGCCCTTCAGACCGATGGTGGTCGGGTCGATAAGGGGATGATCCTTCAGCTCGTTGTAATCGTAGATGATAAGGGGCTTGTCGAAGCAGCCATCGATGCCGGAAACGCTCATGTAGCGGGGCTCGTTAAGCTCCTTGATGCAGGTGATCAGGCAGGGCGTTTCGACTTCAACTGTCATGTAGCCGTCTTCGAGCATGCGCTTTACGGTCAGCTTGTTGCCTTCCTTTGTGACTTCGCCGGCGTAGGATACCTGGGGGATGTGCAGCTTTTCTGCGATCTGAGGTCCTACCTGAGCGGTATCGCCGTCGATGGCCTGGCGTCCGGAGAAGATGATGTCATCGGGATCGAGGCCGTAGTGGTCGATGCCTGCGGCGATGATCTGTGATGTGGCGTAGGTATCGGAACCGCCGAACTCTCTTCCGGAGATCAGCAGGCCTTCGTCGACGCCCATGGCCATGAGCTCTCTGAGCATGCTTTCAGCAGTCATGGGGCCCATGGAGACGGCAATTACCTTGCAGCCGGTCTCGTCCTTGAGCTTCAGAGCGGCTTCAACGGCGTTCATGTCGTCGGGGTTGGTGATGGTTGCCATGGAGGCGCGGTCCAGGGTGCCGTCGGGCTTGACAGCAACCTTGCCGGATGTATCAGGTACCTGTTTTACAGTAACGAATATCTTCATGTTCTTGCCTCCTTATGCGTTCTTCAGAAGGTCTGCAGCTATGACGACCTGCTGGATCTGGCTGGTGCCTTCGTAAATGCTGCAAATGCGGGCATCGCGGTAGAGACGCTCCACCTTGTACTCCTTGATGTAGCCGTAGCCGCCGTGGATCTGAACAGCCTTGTAGGCGCAGCGGTTAGCGGTCTCTGCAGCGATCAGCTTGGCTGCGGAGCAGGCTCTTGTGGCGTCCATGTTGTGGTCCTTGAGCTCTGCAGCGTGATATACCAGCTGGCGGGCTGCCTGTATCTCGGCTTCCATGTCCGCAAGCATAAAGCTCACGCCCTGGAAGTCGGAGATGGGACGGCCGAACTGCTTTCTTTCCTTGGCGTACTTAACAGCTTCGTCCAGACAGCTCTGAGCGATGCCTACTGCCTGGGCTGCCATGCCCAGACGTCCGCCGTCCAGGGTCCTCATGGCTATGGAGAAGCCCTTGTTGAGCTGTCCAACAAGGCAGTCGCCGGGGACTCTTACGTTCTCCATGACGATGTCGCAGGTGGGATAGCCGTTGATACCCATCTTCTTTTCGGGTGCGCCCAGGGTGACGCCGGGAAGCTTCATGTCAAGTATGAACATGGAGATGCCTCTGGAGCCTCTGGCGGTGGGATCGGTCTTGGCGAAGACGATGGCCCAGTCTGCCATGGGTGCTCCGGAAACGAAGGTCTTGCGGCCGTTGAGTATGAAGTCATCTCCGTCCTGTACGGCTGTTGTGGTGGTGCCGCCTGCATCGGAACCCGCGCCGGGCTCGGTAAGGCAGAAGACCACGATCTTTTCACCGCTGGCAACGGGAGGCAGATACTTTTTCTTCTGTTCCTCGGAGCCTGCCAGCAGCAGAGGACCGCCGCCCAGGGAGTTGGAAGTGTTGGCATAAATGGAAAGCACAGCGTCCACTCTGGCCAGCTCTTCGATCATCAGGGCATATGCCAGATAACCGAGGCCGGAACCGCCGTATTCTTTGGGTATTCTCAGGCCCATGAAACCGTACCTGGCCATCTTCTTATGGATGTCCCAGTCGAATTCGCCTGTCTGGTCGAGCTTGTCCTGCAGCTCTTTTGTGAATTCGGTCTGCGCGAACTCACGGAAAAGCTTCTGCAGCATTGCATGCTTGGCGTCAAGTATCATTTTTCGCTCCTTCTATTTGTTTTCCATGATGGTCCTTAGGCCGCCCCAGCTCTCGCTGAAGAGTCCCGGATCCATAGTTTTCAGTTCTTTGGAGATCTCGGGGGTGAAGCCCATCTGGTCAAGCACATCTTTCTGCAGGTCCAGACCCGGTGCTATCTCCGTCAGCACCATTTTTCCGTCGATAAGCTTAAGAACGCAGCGCTCGGTAACATAGAGCACCTCCTGTCCGGGCTTTACCTTCTGTCCGGCGAAGGTTATCTGCTGCACGTGAGGCAGGAACTTCTTTACCTTTCCTTCCTCGACGATCTCCAGCTTTCCGTCCTTTACAGCCAGCTTAGCCTTGCCCACCAGGGTGCCGCAGAAGACTACCTTGGGGGTGGCGTTGGTGATGTCTATGAAGCCGCCGGGGCCTATGAGCCTGCTGCCGAACTTGCTTACGTTGATGTTTCCTTCAGCATCAGCTTCGCCGAGTCCCAGGCAGGTCATGTCCAGAGCTCCGCCGTCTATCATGTCGAAGGAAGAGTTGTGGTCCACCACGCACTCGGGATTGTAGTGGGAGCCGAAGTTAGGCAGGGGGCAGGGCACTCCGCCTATCATGCCGGACTCGCTGGTCATGGTGACCATATCGGAGCAGCCTTCCTCGGCCAGTATATTGCCCACATTGGCGCTTACGCCTACGCCCAGGTTCAGCACTGCTCCCTTGGGGACCTCCATGGCCGCGCGCCTTGCGATGACCTTTCTCTCGTCAAGAGGCATTCTGGGTAGTTCGCCCATGGGCCTTCTGATCTGTCCTGAGAATGCGGGCTCCCAGTAAACGCCTTCCGCCTGCCAGCTGGACATGGGATCCTTTGCCTGGACCACGTAGTCCACAAGTATTCCCGGGATCTTTACGTCCTTGGGGGCCAGGGTGCCGTTCTGGGTCAGGTATTCTACCTGGACGATGACTATGCCGCCGCTGTTATGAGCTGCCTGGGCAATGGAAAGGCCTTCGTTTATTATGCCTTCGTGCATGAAGGAAATGTTGCCGTTTTCGTCTGCCACGGTGCCGCGGAGCAGCGCCACGTCAAGAGGCTTGGCCTCATAGAACAGGTATTCTTCGCCGTTGAATTCTATCAGCTTTGCGGCGTCGGTCTTGGTCTGTTCGTTCATGCGGCCGCCCTCGACTCGGGGATCCACAAAGGTCCCAAGGCCCACCTTGGTGATGAGTCCGGGTCTTCCTGCTGCTATTTCTCTCCAGAGGTTGATGGCCACGCCCTGAGGCAGACAGTTGCCGACTATTTTGCCCTGAGCCGCCAGGTCGTTGAGGGCATGGGCGCTTTGTACGTGAGCTCCATCCCAGCGGGTGACCAGTCCGGGCCCTGCTTCTCCGAGTCTTGATGCGCCTCTTACGCCTTCGGGCGCGGGCAGGCTTTCGGGATAGCGTTCCTTTTCCCAGCCGTAGAACTGGTTGCCGTAGCCGTGGTCGCCCATGGCGCTGGCCTGGCGCAGATAGAGATCCTTCGGATGTCCGGTCTCCCTGAAATTGTCGCGTATGGCGCAGGCGATCTCCTCCGGCCAGCCGGAAAGACCCATGCCGCCTATGCCTACCGACGCTCCGTCAGGTATGAGCTGTGCGGCTTCTCTGGCGCTGATAAATTTGGCCATATGTACCTCCTTGGTTTATTGTATCTTTATGAGAGCTTCAAGATCCTGCAGATCCTGAGCTGTATTTACGTTTTTGAACTGGTTTTCGTCTTTGATGTCGATATACTCCGCATTGATGCTGTCCAGAAGCCTCATCATGCGGTAGTTACCGCTTTCTATTGCTGCGATAACGGCGGGCAGAGCGGTTTTCCTGTAGATCGCTATCGTGGGATAGACCCGCTCGCCGCTGCGCAGCACCAGCGCCCCGCTTTCTTCGGAAAGCTCTGCAAATGCATCATACATGCGGAAAATGCTGTCCGGCCTTATGAGCGGGGTATCACAGGGCAGTATCATAAGCTCATCCGTTCCGCAGGCGGAAAGGACTGCTTCCAGCGCCCCCATGGGACCCAGTCCATGATGTATGTCCGGTATGCAGGGATAGCTGGTCAGCTTAGTGTCATTACTGCTTAGGAGCACGCGATCGAAGCAGCGGACGGTATGGAGCAGATGCTCTAAAAAGCTGTATTTTCCGAGCCTCAGGGCGCTTTTGTCAGCGCCGCCCATGCGGGAGCCTTTTCCTCCTGCCAGTATTGCGCAGGAAGACTTCCTGATGTATCTCATGGCTCTGCGGCGCAGCCGGGTCCCGTCGATCTTATCTCTGACCCATTTGCCCAGCAGCGACGCATCCAGATCCAGCTTTGTGCAGAGCATACCCGCAATGTGATCGGCTAAGCCGTCAGCGGATCCGATATCCAGGCATCCGATCATGGCGGGAAGCACTGCGCAGGCTTCCTCTTTGCTGCCGGGGTGCCAGAACTCGAAATCGATCCCAAAAGCTCTGTCGTCTGCGATGAGCAGGTTCCGCGGATTGAGGTCGTCATTTACCATGAAGCTTCCTGTCTTATCAAAGAACAGTCTCTGAAAAGCGGTCATCCAGTCCGCAAGAGCTCCTGCAAGCACTGTAAGATCTTCGGCTTCCTTCAGCCATTCTGAAAGGGTCACAGCCTCCAGCCTTTCCAGCCGGAGGCTGTTATTACCTTGCGATACGAGCTCCGGGGCGAGCCCGCTCCCTTTTATAACGCTGTAGACTTTCAGCTCGTTATCGAAGGAGACGGGGTCCCGGAAGCTTTTGATTATGAAATTGTCGCTGCTTTGAACTGTATTGTTCACTTATGCTATTTCTGCTTTTCTACGAGGGTCTTGCAGGCTGCTACGAGAGAGAACTCTTCGGGCACGGGGTCCTTGTCCGCTTCCACCAGCTTAAGGGCACCGAATGTGCAGCCTCTTACGCAGGCAGGCTCAAGACCTGCTCTGATGCGGTCTATGCAGCCGTTGCACTTGCGCATCTTGTTGTCCGGTCCGAAGGTGGGAGCACCGAAGGGGCAGGCCATGGCGCAGCTGTGGCAGCCTATGCAGTAGGTGTTGTCGTAAAGGGTCAGATTGGTCTCCGGGTCCTTGTAGAGGCAGCCGGAGGGGCAGGCCTGTATGCAGGGAGCGTTGTCGCAGTGCATGCAGGACATGGAGTAATACTCTATGGCTCCTGTCTTTCTGGTCTCCTGACGGAACACCACTCTGAAGGGTCTCTGGCCTGTGGAAAGGTCTATGTCGTTCTGGTCCATGCAGGCTACAGCGCAGGCGCCGCAGGCGCAGCATTTGGAAAGATCAAGTTCTAATTTTAAAGCCATTATATCCTCCTTATATTGCAATATGCGCTGCGGTAAGCCGGGAAGCCGGTGTAGGGATCCAGGTTGTCGCCGTTGAGCAGGCTGTTGATATCCTTTTCTCTGTAGCCGTGGTAGATGAATACGTCGCCCTTCATGACGGTGGCGGTGGGAATGGCTTTGAAGCTGAGCGATCCGATGTCGGTGGTGATCTCTACATCATCTCCGAGCTCGATGCCCAGACGGTCAGCATCCTCAAGGCTCATCTCTACGGAAGGCTCGGGCTGCAGGTTTCTCTCCCAGGGTACATCGTGAAGCCTGGAATGGATGGCGTTCGGAAGCCTCGCGCCTGCGCAGAGCAGGAAGGGATACTTCTTAGGATCCGGGTTCCAAGGAGCGGTGTAGGTGGGCAGAGGATCAAGGCCCCATTCGGGGTGATCCGCAATAATGGTGGAATAGAGCTCGAACTTGCCTGTGGGCGTGGGAATGCCGTGCTCAAGCCAGTAGCCGGTGGGCCATGCAGGCTTGAAGCCGGGCAGGGTTATGGGCTGGTCCTGAGCCTTCAGCTCCTCGATGGTTATGGGCAGGTCCTTGATGATGTATCTGATGCACTCATCGTAGCCGCCCTTAAGAAGATCGTCGTCCAGATCCATGGCGTTGGCCAGGAAGGAGAGGATGTCCGGGTCGGACTTGGATTCGCCAAGAGGCTCGATGGCAGGCTTGCTGAAGAATACCTTGCCGCCGGGATAGCCTATGAACTGGCCTCTCTCAACGGAGGTGCAGGCGGGAAGAACGATGTCCGCATACTTGGCGGTGTCGGTTATGAACAGATCCACATCCACGAACATCTCCAGCTTCTTAAGAGCTTCGATCATCTTCTTGTCTTCCGGGAACATGCGGAAGTTCATTCCAAGAGCCAGCAGGCACTTTACGGAGTTCTCGTCATCTGCAAGGATGTTGTCAGCCAGCTTGTTGGCCTGCATGTCCTTTCTAAGATAGTACCAGAGGGGGAATTCCTTGGAACCGATGGCGGGAGTTGCATCCTTGGGGAAGCGCTCGTTTTCGAAGTGGTGCTCGTTGGTGGGGAAGCCGTTGGCTCTCTCCATGAAGGAGAAGGGTGTTATCTGCTGTCCGCCCTTAACGTCCACATTGCCGGTGATGATGAGCAGGGACATCATAGCCCTGTAGTTCTGCATGCCGTTCTTGTGGTGGCCCAGGGTGCTGCTTTCCGGGGTGACTATGCCTTTGCAGCCGTGGATGATCTCCGCAGCCTTTACGATGTCTGCTGCAGGAACGCCGGTCAGCTCTTCGCCCTTTTCGGGGGTGAACTGAGCCGCATATTCCTTGTACTGCTCGAAACCGTAAACGTACTTTTCTATGTATTCCTTGTCGATCCAGTCATTCTTTATCAGCACATTGGCGATGGCAAGTGCAAGAGCTCCGTCGGTGCCGAGGTGAGGCCGCAGGTGCAGGTCCGCCAGTCTCTGGCTTGCGGGGGTGATGCGGGGATCGATGATGATGACCTTCATCTTACGGCCATCTTTGTTTCTGATTGTGTTGTTGACCAGCGGGTAGCGGGAGTGGAAGCCGTTCATGCCCCAGCCCAGCAGCAGCTCGGCGTTGCCAATATCCATGCCCATGGATTCGCCGGATGCTATCTGCCATGCCATGGCACCGGAGGTGAAGCATGAGCTGGATTCGGTGCCGTAGTGCTGGGAACCGAATACGTGAGCGAATCTTCTGAGCATGAAGCGGTAGTATTTGCTGTAGCCGGAGAAGAATGCAGCCTTGTCTCCGCCGTAGTCCCTGCGGATCTGCAGGAACTTATCTGCGATGAGCTTTCCTGCCTCTTCCCAGCTGATGCGCTCGAACTTGCCTTCGCCCTTTTCTCCCACTCTCTTAAGGGGATAGAGCACGCGGTCTTCTCTGTAAATGTACTGGCGGTTGCCTGCGCCTTTGGTGCAGAGCTTGCCGTTGTTTACGGGGAAGCCTTCAGTACCTTGTATCTTTACGATCTTTCCGTCCTTTACGTGAACGT
>JAFRWH010000252.1 GCA_017438085.1 Bacillota bacterium | reverse complement strand
TCTCCGTCAAAGTTCAGCACCTCTTCCCACTTGAAGGTGTAATCCTTGATGCGGGTAACGGAAAGCTCCTGGAACATTACAGCGCCGATGCCAACTATTTTTGCAGTCTCGTCCGCGTTCTCTGTGTTTACATTCTTTTCAAGAATGATCTCCTTGGTCTTTTCTACTGCTCTGTTCAGCACATCCTCCAGGAATACGACCCTGCCGTTTCTGGTGGACAGAGTGCCGTCCTCCAGGCTCACCATGCCAAAAGGCACGTGGATGCAGTCCTTGGACCATTCGTAGCCCATCAGCTCCAGCACCTTCTTCCACTGTGCAAAATGCAGGTTCTGCTGGGAGGCTACAACGTATATATTCCTGTAGAAATCGTAAGTCTTTTTGCGATAGATAGCTGCAGCGATATCTCTTGTGATGTAAAGAGAAGAGCCGTCGCTCTTGGTGATCAGAGCCGGTGCCATGCCGTAAGGCTCCAGATCAACGATCTGTGCTCCCTGAGACTCCTGAAGCAGGCCTTTTTCCTTCAGCTCTTCCAGAACAGCAGGCATCTTGTCTGAGTAGAAGCTCTCCCCTGCGTAGGAGTCAAAGCTTATACCCATCATGTCGTATACCCTGTTGAATTCCTTCAGACTCTCGTCCCTGAACCACTGCCACAGCTCGACCTCAGCCTTTTCGCCGTGCTCCAGCTTCACGAAGGTCTCTCTGGCCTGATCCTCCAGCTCCGGATGAGCTTTGGCCTCCTCGTGGAATTTCACATAGTAGGAAAGCAGGGTCTTGATGGGCTCGCGTCTTACATCCTCTTCATTTCCCCAAAGCCTGTATGCGACTATCATTTTTCCGAACTGGGTGCCGTAGTCTCCGAGATGATTGATCCTTACGGTGTTATAGCCCACAGCCTCGTAAAGCTTGTAGATCGAGTTGCCGATGACGGTGGTCCTGATGTGACCGATGTGGAAGGGCTTTGCGATGTTAGGGGAGCTGTACTCCACGATGACAGTCTTCCCTTCGCCCTTATTGCAGAAGCCGAAGCGGTCTCCGGAATTTTTGATCTCTGAAAGAGTGATCTGGGCCAGCTCTGCTTTCGATACGAACATGTTGACATAGGCGTTGACATTCTCCACCTTTTCGAAGAGCTCGCTGCCGCCTATCTCAGCTGCCACGTCTGCAGCGATCATGGCGGGAGCCTTTCTTAAGGCCTTTGCCAGCCTGAAGCAGGGGAACGCATAGTCCCCAAGCTTGTTGTCTCCCGGGATCTCTATCAGAGCCTCTATATCAGCTGCGGTAAGACCCGCAGCTCCTGCGGACAGCTTATCGACAGCTTCCGCCAGCATTATTGCTATGTCCTGTTTGATGTTTTTCATATCTGTATGCCTAAAACTGAACGTTATTGAAAATAGGATTATACCATTGTATCATCCGGAGAGCAAGTATTACTTCCACGGATACTGAGGCGCCTATGCTCCTTAAGGCATCGGGCCTTCCGGCTGCCTGGGCTGCGGGGCCT
>JAFRWH010000251.1 GCA_017438085.1 Bacillota bacterium | reverse complement strand
TATCAGAGCACAGACAGGCTGTATCAGCTTCAGGCGATACTTGATCCAAAGCAGTTCATAAGGATAAGCAACTCTGTGATCATAAACCGCGGCCAGATAAAGCACATCAGCCCGACTTTCTCGCAAAAGTTCATCCTGACGATGAAGGACGGCAGCCGCGCAGACGTCACGCGGAGCTACTACAGCAGTTTCAAAAGAGCCATTGGGATATAGGAGGAGAAAATGAGTACAAGATTTGCGGCAGTCGCACCGATACTGGTGCTTCTGGTAATAGCAGCAGCGGCCGCCATAGCATACTATATGTTTTACCGCAGAAGGGTCAACAAAGCCCTGCAGCAGGACGGAGAAGGCGGAGCCGGACCGGAGCCGGCAAGCGTAACAAGGACAGGATTCATAGTGGTGCTGATCATCGCACTGTTCCTGATGATGCTGAGGATAGGGGGACTCAGCAGCCAGATAGGAACTCTGAACAATGAGATCCAGCAGCAGTCCATGCAGATACAGTCACTGAGGCTGAGCATAGACGGGCTGAAGGCAGCTATCGATAAGGCTGAAAGCGCAGTTTCATCGGAAGACCACCGGATCATGGGCTTTAATGAAAGGGACAATACTGCAGAAATAATGTTCAGTGTGATCCCTGCGAAGGCCTCTGATGATACACAGGTGTCCGTAGTTGCAGGAGACAAGGTCGTGCAGCTTGAAAAGACCGCAAAAGGCAGCTTCGAGGGCGTGCTTAAGGCAGACATCTTCGGAAGCTATCCTGGAGTTGTCAGAGCTCTGATCACTTCAGGCGGGGCAACCGTAAGCGAGGAGCTGAACTACACGCTTGACGGTCTTTGGGTAGAGTACCTGCCGCAGCTCATATCCGACGGCGGCGGCGAGACCGATGTGAACGGAGGAAAGCTCAGCATAAACTGGTACGCCAACGTGTATTTCCAAAACAGCGACTATGCAGGCTTTGACCTTAAGAGCGCAAGGCTCGTTGAGGAGACAGACGGAAAAGTCACAAGCGAAAAAGACATCAGCTCAGAGCTTGGAAGGAACATGGATATGGACTGCTACACAGCAGATGTGGACAAGAAAGTTTCCTACAGCGGCAGCTACAGGCTGTATGTCACGGCAAAGGACAGCAAGGGCTACACTCACGAGATGGTGCTCATCAGCCTGGAAGGAGAAAAC
This sequence comes from Bacillota bacterium, assembly GCA_017438085.1. The sequence goes on along the minus strand of JAFRWH010000251.1, from coordinate 392 downwards.
GGCAGGCCGTCCGTTGACCAGACCGAAGACCTCATCTACGATGCCAACGGGAAGCTTCTGACGACAGCATTCAAGAATTAAGCAAAACCGCAGACACAAAAAGGCCCGGACCGCTATGGTCCGGGTCTTGTATTCTGTAAGTGTCGGTATTACTTCCAGCCGAAGGTGGCAAGCCCGTATATGTAGAGCGCAAGGACACAGATGGGTACGAAGTACTTGAACACAGGCTTCATCCAGGGCTTTACCTTAAGGCCCTTTCCGGCATTCGCCTCTTCGATGAACTTATCCCATCCCCAGCCTATCTTGTAGCAGCAGAAGACGGAGAATATCAGAGCGCCTATCGGCAGCAGGTTGGTGCTTACGATGAAGTCCCAGAAATCGAGCCATGCAGT
>JAFRWH010000250.1 GCA_017438085.1 Bacillota bacterium | reverse complement strand
TAACCGTGGGGATCTACAGCTGGGTATGGGACGAGGAAGGAAACAGCATCAGCAAGGATTATTTTCCTGATCTCTACAACTACTGCAATTCCATCAGCGAATACGTGCTGGGTATAACCCCGCAGGGTTATGTGAACGCTACTGTAAGCTATGGCACCAAGACCACGGCCAACGCCCAGTACGAGTACGATGAACAGACAGGGCGTGTAAAGAGCGCTCCCCCAAGAAGCTTCTATGCCTCAGACCAGTTCCTGATAGTTAACAGCTACGAGCTTGCAAAAGGAAGGAACCTCAGCCTTATAGACATAGAAAACTACAATCAGGTCTGCGTAATTGGACCGGAGGCAGCCAAATACTTCTTCGAAAAGGTAAATCCCATTGGAAAGAAGCTGCTTTTCAACGGCAACGAATTCGAAGTTGTAGGTCTGCTGCAGGCCAAGGGCGACGGCACCGAATTCAATCAGAACGACAATGTCATAATCCTCCCCTACACCACCAGGAGAGTACTTGGCGGCGAAGCCCCCACTGAATATCAGGTACAGGCAAGAGATTCGGAAAGCCTGCCTATGGCCATGAGCCTTATCGGAGGCTTCCTTAAGGGGCTGGTAGACAACCGTACCGGCGGCTACAACGTGTACAGCGAAAGCAGCTGGCAGCAGTACGAAAACCAGTACCTGACCATGATAAGCCTTGTGCTTGGCGGCATAGCTGCAATATCTCTGGTCGTAGGTGGTATAGGCATAATGAACATAATGCTTGTTACCGTTACCGAAAGAACCAAGGAGATCGGGATCAGAAGAGCTATAGGCGCGCAGAAGAGTTCCATCATAAGCCAGTTCCTTATAGAAGCAGGCATGCTCTGCGGAATGGGAGGTCTGGTAGGAATATTCTTTGGGACCATAGGAAGCCTGATACTTGGCAATCTTCTGTATCATATAACTATATGGCCTCTGCCCTGGGTAACGCTGGCAGCCCTCGGTCTTTCGGTGTTCCTGGGTCTGATATTCGGAAGCTATCCCGCATATAAAGCGGCAAATCTGCAGCCTGTTGAAGCTCTGAGAGCTGAATAAAGGAGTATAGAGATGAAAAAGATATTGATAACAGCGGTTCTCGTGCTGGCAATGATACTGGGTACCCTGCCCGTATACGGCGCCTCCGGAGCTTTTACGGACATCAGCGATAAAGACACTGCTGTAGCCGCAGAGGTACTGCGGCTTATGGGTGTCGTTGAAGGCAACGGAAACGGCAGATTCAACCCGAACGGGACATTTACAAGAGCCCAGTTCAGCAAGATGGCAATACATCTGATGCTGAAGGAAAAGGAGATCGACAAGTATTCTACTATTACGATCTTCCCCGACGCTGCACCGAATCACTGGGCATATAGATATATCAATTACGCAGCCAAGACCGAGCCGAGGATAATCTCCGGCTATCCCAGTGGAGTGTTCAAACCGGATCAGGCTATAAAGGCTGACGAAGCAGCCACCATACTGCTGAGGATACTTGGCTATGATGATTCCAGCCTGATATGGCCCATGGGCGTTATGGACAAAGCCGAAGAGATCGGCCTTCTGGATGGAACAGGTATCAAACGCACCGACGCCGAAAATTCCATCACCAGAAGCCAGGCAGCAAGGCTTTTTGTAAGAGCCTTAAGCACAAAGGGAGCTGACGGAAACACTCTTTACACAATCGGTGAAAGAACTACTCTCCGCTCCATAGACGGTTCAAAGGCAAGCATCAAGCTGAGCGATGGCACATCCACCCCGCTCTACTCCGACATCAGTTCCACCACTCTTGCAGGTTCACAGGGCCGTCTCGTAACAAGCGGCGGTAAAGCTCTGACCTTCATCCCCGAGACCACTGTTACTGCCGGTATAGGCGGAGCTGCAGTCATCATAGGCGAGGACCGCAGCACAGCAGGACTCTCAGCCATTGCCGGATCTTCAAATTATAAGATCTATAAGAACGGTCAGCTTATCACAGCGAACGATCTGAAGAAATACGATGTCTGCATCTATTCTTCAGCCACCAATTCCATTCTCGTATGCGATACACGCATCAGCGTATTCTACGAGAACTGCACACCGTCTCCCTCGGCGCCCACAAATATCACTGTACTCGGAGGACAGGATTTCAGCCTTCTCGACAGCGCAGTCAGCACCGTTGCGCAGTACAAACCCGGAGATTACTTCACTCTGCTGCTGACACCGTACGGCCAGGTGGCTTCCGAAAGCAAGGATGTTAAGGGCAATGCCATAGGCATCTACAACGACAACGGACTGAATCTCTTCCTCGGCGATGAGCTTCTCCCTCTCAGTGGAAATCTGGCTGAACACAAATGCGATAAGCAGATAGTAGGCATCACCCAGTATAAGACAGGTGAGATAAGCATTCACCCCTTAACAGCCGGATCTCACAGCGTGCTCGATCTCAAGAACAGGACTGTCGGAGGCTATGCTTTCTCTGAAAACATAAAGTTCTACAACTACGGCCAGCCGGTAGAGGAAGAAGATCTGGCAGATCTTCTCCGTTACGGCGAAGTCAGTTATGTACATAAAGACTGGGAAGAAAAGGCCGATGTTGTACAGCTCAATGCCGGAGAAAAGCAGGGTCACTATTATGGCAGAGCAAAGGTCTACACTAATGAATTCGGCGATAAGACCGTTGTCATCGACACCGGCAAGACTGACGATCCTTCCGTGCTGAAGAGCGGCGTCGACAGCTCCTACTCCTTCAAGACAGGCCGCTACTATTATGTACGTCTGAACAGCCAGAACACTTTCGCTTTCATAGACGAGATGGGCAAGCTGGTGAAGGTGAATAAGAGTTCCATGATTGGCAAGAGCGCTGTAACCTTCGGCGCCAACACCTACGAGATAGCCGAAGGCATAATGTGCTATGTACCCTCTTCCGGCAGCTGGCTGGATCTGGATGCAGCTCTGGCCTACAGCGATGTTTTCAATATGTATACCTACAATGGAGTTATCCAGGTACTGGAAGTAGCCGAATAAGAAAACCATATCC
>JAFRWH010000249.1 GCA_017438085.1 Bacillota bacterium | reverse complement strand
GCAGACATCGTCGGGTCTTACGAGTGATGCTCTGCGTCGGACTTCCTCTCTTGGAACGCTTTCGCCCTTTTCGAACATCTCATTCCAGCTGATCCCGCCCTGCATCTCAAAATCGTAAGTGACGACGTTTCTGAGGAACGGAAGACGCTTAGAATACAGTGCCTGACCGCTTTCCATGCTGTCCAGTTCAGGGCAGAGTTCGCGGATTATATCCTTATAGCTGATATTCTTGTAGCCCTCTATCATCACCAGTGTGTGGGTATCGGACTGCTTCAGCAGGTACTCGATCTCGTGGATGCGGTACTCGGAGTTAACAGTAACCAGCACAGCGCCTATTTTTGTAGCTGCCCAGAAGGTCAGATACCAGGCCGGAACATTGGTCGCCCAGATTGCAACATGATAGCCCGGACGGACTCCCATGGCGATAAGGCTGGCAGCCATGCGGTCCACATCCTCTCTGAACTGAGGGTAGGTCCTTGTATAATCAAGCGTAGTATATTTGAATGCATACTGATCCGGATAGGTCTCAGCCATAACGTCGAGCACCTGAGGAAAAGTCAAATCTATCTCCTTGTACTTTTCCCAGGGGAAGGTGCCTGTCCGGCTTCTGTTGTACTGGAGCTTAGGAGCCCTCTTCTTCTCCATGCCGGTCTTCGCCATGTAGTTTACGAAATGGGTAAGAACTATGTCCCTGTCAGCGGTCTCTTCGGTCCAAGCAGCGCAGATAAAGCCCTCGAAATTCAATGAATTCAGTGCATCGATGAATTCCTGTACCGGAAGCTCGCCTTCGCCGATAAGAACATCAGTATTGCCCAGTCTGTCGCCGAGCCGCACATAACGGATATAGGCGCCCAGGGTCTGTATGCTCTGCTCGGCGCTTTCGCCCGCGTAGAAATATGTCTCTCTGATATTCCAGGCAGCTCCGAGAACGCTAGTAGCAAAATATTGTATTATGTCAACTACATTCTGCGTCTCGGAAAGATAAGCTTTTGTCTCCAGCAGAATGTCAACTCCGCCCATCTCAGCTCTCTTTATGGCTTCTTCCAGCTTGGCCTTAAGAGCTTCCATATCGGGCTTTTCATTTATGCGGAGTATAACATTGGATACCCCTGCTCTTCTTGCCAGTTCCACATACTGGACCAGCTGAGCGGAGCTTATATTGTCGCTTTCAACAGCTTCCGAGCATCTGATAGCTGAAATCTCCAGACCTCTGTTATGCAGTTTTCTCTTGGAATCGGAGGCTATCTCGCTTCTGAAAATGCTGTCTGCATGTTCCGCCCGCTCGCTCAGAGGATCGTAGATCTCAAAGCCCTGAAAGCCGTATTCATAAGCGGCTTTGCAGAGCTCCAGAAACGAATCCCTGTGAACGTTTTTAGTCGAAAAACTGAGTTTCATATCTATCTGCTTTCCTCGTAAATTATCTTGTTGAGCGCATTTATATATGCCCTGATGCTTGCGCCGACTATGTCTGTAGAAAGTCCGTTGCCGGAATAGAGTTTTCCGCCGCTTCTAAGACGCACCAGAGTGGAACCAAGAGACTCCTTGCCTGAAGTTACAGCGTTGATCTGGAAGTCATCCAGTTCGTAGCTGAAGCCTACAGCCTGTTCTATCGCCATAAATGCTGCATCTATGGGGCCGTTGCCGCTGGCGAGGCCCGTTATCTTTTCTTCGTCTTTGTAGAGCACCACACTGGCCATGGAAGCTGTCACATTGCTGGCGTTGATGACGTAACTCTCCAGATGATAGGTGGAAGGCACCTGCATCGCATAGCTTGCTATTATTGCTTCAAGCTCCTTGCCTCCAACGTAGTCTCTGTTTTCACAAAGCTGCTTTAATGCGTCGTAGACCTTGCCGCAATCCTCATCTGACAGCTCGTAGCCCAGGCTCACAGCTGCTTCAGCAAGCTGAGGAAGCGTGCAGGAAGCATCCAGCATAATGTCCGAAGCTCTGCCTGCGGCATTCTGTCCGGGAACATATACCTCACCGCTGAGCTTTTTCATAAGCTCTTCCACATCCCTGTGAAGCTGAGTGGTCTTGACGCCTGTGGATACACCGAGGCTTTCTCCTCTTGCTGCAAGAGCATAGCAGAGATCTTCAGTCCTGAGAACATCGTTTCCGGAAACAGCAGTCTTAAGACCATCTGCACCGGCTGCTATTGCTGCTACCGCGCAGGCTGTAGCCATATTGATAGCATCGGAGCTCTGTACATATACGGGAAGCGCTGTCTGCGCCTTGATCTCTCCTATCAGTCCGGCGAACTCTTCAGGCAGCATCTGACCAAGTTCATCAACTATTGTAACGGCTTTTGCGCCGCTTTTTTCTGCCAGTTTGATAGAATCGAGCAGGAAAGGCTTTTCGGCTCTGGTGGCATCGCCGCAGACGAATTCAACGTAATCCGAAAGATCTGCAGCTGCCTTTATGAGCTCTTCGATTTTTGAGAGCATTTTCGGAGCCTTTACATGGTGCATGTATTCCATCTGCACTGTTGAAAGCGGCACGGATACCAGAAGTCCAGGAGCCTTTGCATCTTTAACGCATTCCCAGGCCTGCTTTACGCTTTCCGCGGAAAAGCCGACCGGGATGCACAGCCTTGAATTTTCAACGGCTGATGCGATCGTCCTGTAAACGATATTATCCTCTCTTGGACTGCTTACAGCG
>JAFRWH010000248.1 GCA_017438085.1 Bacillota bacterium | reverse complement strand
TTTCCAAGCCCATCAGAGTTCAGGGCTGCTTCGTGTCAGATCAGGAGGTCAACGACGTTATAAACTTCGTAAAGACCCATTCACAGAAGCAGGAATATTCCCAGAATGTCATAACAGCTATGGAGAATGTGGCTGCAGGTCCTTCCTCCGGCACCGACAACGGTGAAGACGAGCTGTACAGAGATGCAGTGGAGTTTGCTGTACGATCCGAGCAGTGCTCCGTTTCCATGCTGCAGAGACGCTTCAGAATAGGCTATAACAGGGCTGCAAGGCTCGTGGATCTGATGGAGGAGAAGGGTATAGTCGGCCCGGCCGATGGATCAAAGCCAAGAAAGGTGCTCATGACCGTTTCACAATACGATGCCATAAAGAGCGGAAGCATTCCTGAAGATACCGAAGTAGAGGAAGAGATAGATTAATTCATGAAAGTATATTTCAAGACTCTTGGCTGCGAAAAGAATACTGTCGACAGCGAATTTGCCGCAGGGCTGCTTATCGGACAGGGTTTTTCAATAGCGGAAGACCCGGATGATGCGGATGTCATTATAGTAAACACTTGCGGTTTTATCGACGATGCAAAGCGGCAGTCCATAGAGACTATTTTTGAACTGCTGGATGCGAGAAAGCCCGGACAGCGCATTTTTGCAGCGGGCTGCATGGCTCAGCGCTACGGCAAAGAGCTTCATAGGGAAATACCCGAACTGGACGGCATACTTGGCGTCAACGATTATGTTAAACTGCCTGAGATGCTGAAAAATGATGGCTTCAGCCTTGAAATGACTGACCACCCCGACGAATACGAGGAGCTGGGCAGCCGTATGGTAGAAGGCCGCTGTCAGCCCTGGACTGCATCCATAAAGATAGCGGAGGGCTGCGACAAGCACTGCACCTACTGCGCGATTCCCATGATGCGCGGTCGCTACAGAAGCAGAAAGCCGGAAGCAGTTATAAGCGAAGCCAGGGCACTGGTAGCAAGCGGCGCAAGGGAGCTTGTAGTCATAGCTCAGGATGTGAGTTACTACGGAAAAGACCTGAAAAAGCCCGAGATGCTGCCGCAGCTTCTTCGAGAACTCTGCAAAATAGAGGATCTGAAATGGCTCAGGCTGATGTACTGCTACGAGGAAGAGATAACTGATGGTCTGATCCAGGTCATCAAAGAGGAACCGAAGATCTGCAAATATATAGATATACCTCTTCAGCATGCCAGCGACAAGATACTCAAGGCTATGAACCGCAGATCGACTGCGGACAGCATCAGGTCAACCATAAAAAAATTACGTAAAGAAATTCCCGGTATCATCATCAGGACTACATTTATAACCGGTTTCCCGGGTGAGACTAAAAAGGAATTCAGGGAGCTTTACGATTTTGTCGCAGAGACCGGCTTTGACCGCATGGGAGTGTTCGCTTACTCAAGAGAAGAGGGTACTCCTGCCTATAAGATGCCTCATCAGGTAAAGCAGGACGCCAAAGAGCGCAGAAGAGACAGACTCATGGCGCTCCAGAACAGCATTTCCCTTCAGCACAATCAGAAATTTGTGGGTCAGACGCTTGAGGTTCTAGTAGAGGAAAAGACAGAGGATGGCAGTTACCTTGGACGCACTGCTATGGATGCGCCGGAGATAGACAACGGCGTCATCTTCAGCTCTCACCGCGAACTTACACCCGGACAGTTCGTTCAGGTCGTTATAAACGATGCATTTGACTATGATCTTTCAGGATATGCTCTTTAGGGCATGTCCTTTAGTATGAAAAACGGAGAAAAATAATGAATCTTCCAAACAAACTTACAATGGCAAGGATATTCGCAGTACCTGTATTCGTGGCGCTTTACATGATGAAGCTCTACATCCCGGCCTGCATAGTCTTTATTCTTGCATCTCTTACCGATATGCTCGATGGTCACATAGCAAGAAAGTACAACATGGTCACGAATTTCGGCAAGATCATGGATCCGCTGGCAGACAAAATACTCGTATACGCTGCATTCTGCCTGATGGTAGCGGACGGAACCGTTCCTGCGTGGATGCTTATCATAATCCTGTTCAGGGAATTTGCCGTATCCGGTCTGCGCACCGTTGCAGCCTCTGAAGGCATAGTGATAGCTGCAGGCATGACAGGCAAGATCAAGACTGTGCTGCAGATGTTTGCCGTACCTGTGCTGCTGCTTCAGATCCCCGGGATCATCTCGACTATCGGGCAGATCCTGCTCTGGGCGTCTCTTGTCATGACCATAGTTTCAGGCACCGAATATATCTGGAAGAACAAACAGGTATTTTCTAACTAGTTTTCATGTTTTGATTTCATAAAAGGATCTCAAAATGAAGTGCACTATTCTAACTGTCGGAACTGAAATACTGTTCGGTTCGATAACCAATACAAATGCAGTGTTCCTTTCAAGGGAGCTGCAGACTATAGGGGTGGATGTCATGTATCACATGACAGTAGGGGATAATCCTCACCGCCTTAAGGAAATGCTGGCATACGCTTATCATGACTGCGACCTGGTCATCACCACAGGCGGGCTGGGACCGACTCAGGACGATCTGACCAAAGAGATGATCGCGGAGTACTTCGGAGAGAAGATCATTGAATTCCCCGAGCAGCTCGAAATACTTAAAAGCCGCATGTGGAACCGCGGAAGGCCCATGACTCCTAATAATCTGAAACAGGCCCGCTTTCCCGAACATGCAGAAATACTTAAGAATCCCAACGGCACGGCTCCCGGCTTCTGGCTGGAGAAGAACGGAAAGATCATCGCTTCTCTTCCGGGACCTCCTCACGAGATGGAACCCATGTTCCTGAATGAGCTGAGGCCTAAGCTTCTTGCATTTGATAATAAGGTCCTTTATTACAGGAACATACGGACCAACGGTATTGGTGAATCTCAGCTGGAGAACGATATACTGGACCTGGTGGACGGGCAGACCGATCCGACACTGGCTACCTACGCATCTCATTTTGAAACGACTCTCAGAATAGCTTCCAAGAGAGATACTCTGGAAGAAGCAGAGCAGGCCGTAGATGAGATGCTCGGGAAGGTAAAGGAACGCATTGGCAGGTACATATACAGCGAAGACGGTGAAGATCTTTCGATCGTAGTATTTAAGATGCTTAAAGAAAGGGGGCTGACTCTGTCTTCAGCCGAATCCTGCACCGGCGGTCTTTTTGCAAAAACCGTAACGGACATCCCCGGATCCTCCGAGGTGTTCGACCGCAGCCTGGTCACATATATGGAGAGGGCTAAAATCGCCGAATTAGGCGTTAAACAGGAGACTTTGGACAAATATACCGCTGTGTCCGATAAAACCGCTCAGGAGATGGCTGAGGGCCTCAGAGAGGCATCCCAAAGCGACATATGCATCTCGGTGACAGGCTATGCGGGGCCAGGCGGCGGAACGGAAGAAGATCCTGTGGGTACGTTCTACATAGGTCTGTGGTACAAAGGCAAATGCGGATCCTTCAGATTCCAGACCAGAAGAGCCAGCCGCGAAAGAACCAGAGAATACGCCTGCGTTCAGATGTTCAGACTTATCTATGATGTGCTTACCGGTAGGAACGAATTCTTCGGTGCTTCACTGTAAATCTGTTGACATTTATACTAATTAATGGTAATATTCAAAGGCGAAAAATCTCTTGACATTGGTTCAGCTCAGGCGTATTATAGTAGTGAACAAATGTTCTAATTAATATTTTGGAGGATCAAATGGCAAATCCGACTAACAGCAAGATCAATCAGGATGCTCAGAAAAGCGAAAAACAGAAAGCTCTGGAAGCTGCTCTGCTTCAGATAGACAAGAAATTCGGCAAGGGATCCGTAATGACCCTTGGAGATGAAAACGCCAGACTGGATATAGACGCTATCTCCACAGGATCGGTAAGCCTGGATCTGGCGTGCGGCATCGGCGGTCTCCCGAAGGGCAGGATCATAGAGATCTACGGACCTGAATCTTCAGGTAAGACTACACTGGC
>JAFRWH010000247.1 GCA_017438085.1 Bacillota bacterium | reverse complement strand
TTTCTACAGTGAGATTATTTTTCAGCACCCATCCTTTTGTGTCTGTCTTTTTTACGGGAACGCCAACAGCCCAGTCTTTTGAAGGCTTTTCAGGACCGGGGATGTTCTGGGAGGGGTCCGCAGCTGAAGGCTCGCCGCCCCCTGAGCTGCAGGCTGCAAGCGCTATAAGAAGAACCACCGCTGTCAAAACTGCCAAAATCTTTTTCATTTGGATACCTCAATAAACTATATTTTCAACTGACCGGCGGGTCCAGTGGATCAGAAGACAGTCATATCCTCCGCGCCCAGATCCCTATAGTATGCGCCTGAGACCAGGGTCTCCACCGTGTATAGAATTTCATTGTCAGCCTTCTCGCCCTTATCCCCTCCGGAATGACCGAAGTACTTCATGCTCAGATCCCGCAGGGCGCTGCCGTAGAAAAGCTCAAGGTAGCTGTTTCCCATGCTAAAGGATGAGGCGCTGCGGGAGGCTTCCATAAAGAAGGCGTCCAGAGCCTTTTCATCTATTCCAAGGCCGCGCACATAGTCTGCATCAAGATAGCGCAAGCCCTGATCCAGCCCTTCGCCATCCGGCGTATCCAGGACACGCTGCCAGTTGGCTTTAAAGGCATTGTACAGCCTCTCCTCCCAATAAACACCGGGCCTGAAGATCGTCGAAAAGCTCTCCGGTGAACTGTTGTCCCCTCTGAAGACGAGATTCCTCTGAACTGTCTCCTCGTAGAGAATGTCGTTCGGATAGACCGTGCGGGTGAAGTACAGCTGCACGGTCCCCCTCACGTTCACGAAGTCCCCTATCCTTGAGCAGTAGTCTGAAATACTCAGATGGGAGCTCACATAGCCGTTATAGAGCGCCTTCAGTTCTTCTTTCTTGCGGTAGTAAAGATCCGTATACCTCTCCACCGTATCTAATCCGGTGCTCACATGGGCTATCTGCTCCTTTGTCATGTCCTTCAGATAGCTGGATGACACGTGCACGTAGTCCTTAAGTCCGGAGGATCCAACGTTCAGATCCTCGTTGCGGTTTTCGGTGACCATGTCGGTCCGGTCATAGTATCTGGAAAGCAGCAGGTAGTCAGCCGTTTCATCCTCAAAAATACTTTCTGCGGAGGGAAAACGTCCCGAATATGCAGCCACAGGGACGATGTCAAAGCTCAGGGATCTGGCCATGTAGTCGCAGTAGACCCAGGGGGTGTTATAGTCGAAGATAAGATTCAGCTGGCCGCTGAAGCCATTTATATAGTACTTCTGGTCCTCTGCTATGCCCGAGAACGGCATTGCAAGGGAAAGACCGGTGTCGTACCAGCCCATGGTAAAGCTGGTGCGGTCGTCGTAGGAATCGTGCTTTGCTATGTAATCCTCCATCTGTTGATCCAGCCATGCCAGACCGTCCACATCGTCTGCGAAAAGCTCCGTTATGGAGATCTCATTGCCGGTGCGCAGGTCCAGATTCATGCCATCCATGGCGTAGATATTAAAATATGCAGTCTTGCTCCTGTTTACAAAGCTTCTGTAGCTCGTGAAGCACAGGGACAGCATATTCTCGGCGTTCAGGCCCACGTCCACATAGCAGTACTGATAGCTCAGATCCCAGTTCTGCAGCTCCTTTTCCTTCAGTTTTGCGCCCACATAGGGGGGCATGCTGCTGTCAGAAGCCAGCGCTGCGTATTTTTCATATATCCTGCGGTTGATATCCTCTTCCAGAGACTTGTCTTTAAGGCCCGATATACGGACGAAAGATCCGCTGAAGCTGCTGACAGCGGGGGTGAAGTCTATAGGGCCGCCGCCCTCGATCATCCCATCATGTATGAAAAATGTGCTGATCTTTAAATTGTTTACCCGTACGGAATACTTTCCCGATGCGTGGGGCACTGGTTCTCCTTTTGTCTGAAATCCACTGCCACCTGCAGTATAAGGCTGCCCCTGCCCCTTAGGAGCAGCGGTCTTTTCGTACCCGTAGGTCGCCACCGGCTCCCTTACAGGAACGTAGGCGGGCGGGTGCGGAACATCAGCCTTAAGTGAACAGGCACAAAGGCTGAAAATCATTAAGCTCTCAAGAAAAACAGCAATATGCTTTTTCATTTGCTACTTGATCCCTACATAGCCCTCTTCTGCTGCCAGCCACTGACCCTCATCGGACACGCACCAGTCTGCGATCTGCCTTACCAGGCTGTCCTTTGCTTCGTAATTTCTGAACACCGCGCAGACCTCTGAAATCAGCGGGTACTTTCCTGCGGCGACATTGGCATTGCTGGGCTCCACGCCCTCGATCTTAAGCAGCTTTATATCTTCATCAAAGTGCTGATTAGTTACAAAGTAAAGATAGGAATATCCGAGGCCGCCGGGAGCGTTATCGTAATTTGCCACCACATCCACGATCTCACCCATAGTCGCGATGCGCTGCTC
>JAFRWH010000246.1 GCA_017438085.1 Bacillota bacterium | reverse complement strand
GGATGCGCCTCTGGACATGAGGATGAACGAAGAAGACAGCTTCTCTGCAGAGGATGTGGTAAACGGCTACAGCCGTGAGGAGCTGACAAGGATAATAAAAGAATACGGCGAAGAGCGCTGGGCAGCGCGGATAGCCGAATTCATAGTCAAAGAAAGACAGAAAGGCCGGATAACAAGCACATTTCAGCTTGTTGACATTATAAAAAGAGCCATGCCGGCAGCGGCCAGAAGAGAAGGGCCTCACCCCGCAAAAAGGACATTTCAGGCCATACGCATTGAGGTGAACGACGAGCTTGGGCATCTGCAGCAGGCGGTGGAGGATTTCACCGATGTGCTGAAACCGGGCGGAAGACTTGCGATAATAAGCTTCCACTCTCTGGAGGACAGAATAGTCAAGGACTACTTTCAGAAAAGGCTGAACCCATGCACCTGCCCTCCGAGCTTTCCGGTATGCGTGTGCGGCAAGGTCCCGGACATTAAAAAGATTAACAGCAAGCCGATAACGGCAGGCGCAGCGGAGCTGGAATACAATCCGAGATCCAGAAGCGCAAAGCTCAGAATAATAGAAAAGTTGAGCACTCCTAAAAAAATAACTTACAGCTAGGGATGCGGCAGCAGCTGCAGTCAGGAAGATCAGATGAGGGCGCAAGCAGTAGACAAGTTCAGAATCATATGCCTTATGATAGCAGTAGCGATCATCTTCATCGCCCTTATCGGCATAAACGCATACAGCGCAAAGCTGCAGTTCGAGATCAATACCCTGAATAAGCAGATCCAGGAGCATCAGCGCAATATTCAGAACCTGGAAGTAAAGATCAAGAGTGCCAGCAATATCAACAATCTGGAGCAGAAGGCTCTGGATCTGGGGCTGGTCTATCCGGACTTTGATGCAATCAAATATCTTGATACAAGTGAGCCCATGGAGGAGTTCGCGCTGGCTCTCAAGGAGGCTATCTACTAGTAAAAACGCGGCAGCGCCAAAGTGCGCTGCAATTTTTTAATATGAACGAAAAGAAAAAGACCAGGAGCAGGACAACAAAACAGAACAGGGCCAGGCTGCTAATAGCCTTCGGCCTTGTTTGCGTATGTTTTCTTGGTCTTGCCGTCAGGATGGGCTATCATCAGATCTACAAGGCTGATGAGTATGCGCAGAAGGCGGTGCGCCAGCAGACCAGCGACCGCGTCGTGACAGCCATTAGGGGTTCCATCGTCGATATAAACGGCAGCGAACTGGCCAAGAGCGCCACGACTCATACTATCTGGATCCGTCCTGACAGTGTAAAAGGCAACGGAAACAATGAAGCGGAGAAGATAGTCAACAGCCAGAACGAAGCGACGGTGCTGGCTGAGATACTCGGCATGAGCTATGACGAGGTCTACAGCATTATCACTTCCGAAAAGAAGCTGCTCAAGCTTGCAAAGAATGTTGATAAGGATGTGGCTGAAGAGATACGCGAGGTCATCAACGAGAAGGACAGCAAGATCGTAGGCGTGGAGATAGTGGAGGATGCAAAGCGCTATTATCCGCTGGGAGCCTTCGCATCTCAGATCCTTGGGACTACCACTGACGACAACAGCGGACTTACAGGCCTTGAGCGTTACTACAACAGCTATCTTGCCGGTCTCAACGGCCGCTGGATTACCACAAAGGATACCAGAGCAAACTCTCTGGCCTACGGCACAAACAAGTACTATTCCGCGGAGGATGGCCTCACCCTGAGGCTTACCGTGGACGAAAACATCCAGTACATAGTGGAGCAGAAGATAGCGGAAGGTCTTGAAACTACAAAGGCCAAGAGGGTCATGTGCATAGTGATGGACCCCAAGACCGGGGCTATACTTGCCACTGCTCAGACCAATGAGTACGACCCCAACAACCCCAGAGATCCGGCTCCCGGAGATGAGGAAGCCTTCAGCAAGATGACAGAGGCTGAAAAGGTGGATTACTGGAACCAGAACTGGAGAAGCTTTTGCATAAACGATGTGTACGAGCCCGGTTCCACCTTCAAGCTCATCACCACTTCCATAGCGCTGGACGAGGGCGTTACCTATGTTCAGGACAAGTTCTTCTGCCCGGGTCACATAAAGGTGGCGGACAGAGACCTCCACTGCTGGAACTATCCTGCAGCTCACGGTACCGAGAACCTGCCTCAGGCGGTGCAGAATTCCTGCAATGTAGCCATGGTGCAGCTGGTTCAGAGGATAGGACTCACAAGATATTTTGACGGACTTGACAGGTTCGGGATCACCGAAAAGACCGGTATAGACTACCCGGGCGAGGGCGGCAACATCATTCAGACCAGAAGCGGCGCAGGTCCTGTAGGACTGGCCACAATGAGCTATGGCCAGGGTATTGCCGTAACGCCTATTTCCATGATAACGGCGGTCTCTTCCATCGCAAACGGCGGAAAGCTGATGCAGCCGCATTTTATGGACGCGCTGCTGGACAGCGACGGCAATGTGGTGGAGCAGTACGAACCCGAGATCCGAAACATAACGATCTCAGCCCAGACCGCGGCTGACATGCTTGAGATAATGGAATCCGTAGTAAGCGAGGGCGGCGGCGGCACTGCAAAAATAGCCGGCTACCGCATAGGCGGAAAGACCGGAACCGCCAGCAAGCCCATACCGGGAGGCTACTCCAAGACTGATATATTCGGTTCCATGTTAGTTGTGGCTCCTCTGGAGGATCCTCAGTTTGTCTGCCTGGTGATCGTAGATACCCCAAGAGTCGGCAAGTACGGAAGCACCACAGCCGGACCCATCTGCAAGAACATAATGCAGGACATTTTTGTGTATAAAGACATTAAGCCTAACTATACAGAGGCGGATCTGAAGGCTAAGAACCGCAGTTATGTTACCATTCCCGATGTTACCGGCAAGAGCATGGAAAACGCCATAGGCATACTGGCCGGACGCGAGCTGAATTCCGTGGTGAGTCCTGAGCTGGAAAACTACGAGGAGCTGACTGTGGTGGACCAGTACCCCAAGGCAGGGGAGACTGCTCCTAAGAATTCAACAGTTACACTGTATTACGAGTAAAAGGCGCTGCTTTTGCAGCGTCCCTTTTGCTGAAAGGTGAGGAATATAAAATGATCAAAACAAGCGCTGAATTCCTTGCAAAGGCCTGCGACGGCACCATTCTGGGCGCCGGAGGGCTGTTTGCAGAGGATGTGAAGATCGATTCGAGAGAGTGCCTGCCCGGCGACATGTTCGTCGCTGTGGTTGGTGAGATAAACGACGGCCACAAGTTCCTGGAGGGAGCTTATAAGCTGGGTGCAAGGGTGTTCCTCGTGTCCGAGGAGGAGCCCGCAAAGGCACTTATAAAGGCTCACAGCGACTGCTGCTGCATAATGGTGACGGACACATCCAAAGCCTTCTCTGAGATGGCTCTGGCTTATATAGATCAGTGGAAGCCTGTAAAAATAGGCATTACAGGAAGCACCGGCAAGACCTCCACCAAGGCTCTGACCAAAGCAGTTATGAGCGCGAAGTATAATACTGTCTGCAGCCAGCGAAACTACAATACACACCTTGGTATCTGCATGACCTGCTTCCTTGCCGGGCCGGATACTCAGGCGGTGGTTTTTGAGATGGGCATGGACAGAAAGGACGAGCTTTTGAGTATACCTCCTGGCTGAAACCCGAAACTGTGATGATCACCAATGTGGGCGTGGTCCACATGGAGAACATCGGCAGCCGCGAAGGCGTGGCTATAGAAAAGCTTAAAATCACCAGCCATCTTGAAGAAAATCAGCCTTTGCTTTATAATTGCGACAGCCCGTTTCTGAACGAAGCGGATATCAGGCGGCTTGCGCCCGGAAGCTTCCCGATTTTTGCCGTGGGCGAGGGTCCGGAAGCAAAGCTGAAGCTTTCGAATATCAAAGACAAGGGACTGGAAGGAATAGAGTTTGATCTTGATGATCAGCACTTTGAACTGCCTTTCCCCGGAGCTCATAACGCTCACAATGCCGCTCTTGCCGCAGCCTGCGGCCTGCACTACGGCATCAGCCTGGCGGAGGCTGCAAAGGCAATGCCCAAGGCTGAGATAGAGCACAAGCGCATGGATGTTTATAGAGGGAAGGGCATTACTCTGATCGATGCAAGCTACAATGCGAACCCGGATTCCATGGCTTCCGCTGTTAAGACTTTAGCCAGATCCGAAGGCAGGCGGAGGATCGCGGTGATCTCCGACATGAGGGAGCTGGGCTCTGCCAATGACGATTCGCATCTTGGCATAGGAAAACTCTGTTCAGACGAAGGCATAGATATGCTCATAGCTATAGGCGACAACCGCGCTCTGTATGTTATGGGAAGCAGGATGGGAAGCTCTTCCGTTTCCGCCGTCTGCTTTGCAAACACTGCGGAAGCGATGGAAAGCGTGCCCGGCCTTCTTAAGGAAGGAGACACTGTCCTGGTCAAGGGATCCCTCTCCACAGAGATATATAAACTGGCTGATAAAATCAGAGAATTGCTGGTGACTTAAACATGAATTATGTACATCTCATTACAATATTAGGCCTTTCAGCCTGCCTCACCATGGTGCTGACCGGGCTTGAAATACCCATGCTGCAGCGCCTGAAGGCGGGGCAGAGCATAAGGGAAGAGGGCCCTCAGGCTCATCTTGCAAAGGCCGGAACCCCAACCATGGGCGGTCTTGCCATGCTGCTTTCCCTTACAGTTGCCAGCCTTCTTGCATTCTTTGCCTTCGGCGCAGGAAGCAAGATACTGGTAATGCTGCTGGTGACTCTGGGCTACGGCGCCATCGGCTTTGCAGACGACTACATCAAGGTGGTCAAAAAGCACAACGAAGGCCTCACCCCTAAGCAGAAGATAGTGCTGCAGATGCTTATCGCAATCATATATGCATTTTACGATTACCGCATGGGCAGAGGCATGATTTTTCCCTTTATCGGGAAGCTGGATCTTGGCCTTTTTACCATACCCTTTATAGTGTTCGTAATGCTGTCCATGACCAACGCCGTCAATCTGACCGATGGCCTCGACGGATTGGCTTCCGGTGTGACAGCAGTTGTGGCGCTCTTTTTCGCCATCATCTGCGCGGTCTGGTTCGGCACTGAATCCGCTTATTTTGCGGCAGCGATAATGGGTGCCTGCTTAGGCTTCTTAAAATACAATCATCACCCTGCAAGAGTCTTCATGGGTGACACAGGTTCCCTGGCTCTTGGAGCGGGCCTTGCGGCTCTTGCCATAGGCTGCGGCGCTGAGCTCTACCTGCCCATAGCAGGTGGTATATATGTAGCTGAGGCGCTGTCCGTTATCATTCAGGTATACGTTTTCAAGACGCAGAACGGCAGGCGTTTCTTCAGAATGGCTCCGCTGCATCATCATTACGAGCTGGGCGGCTGGTCTGAGGTAAAGATCGTTACGGTCTTCTGCCTTGTGACGGCGCTGCTCTGCGTTATAGCATTTTTCGGAGTAATCACCATCTCCGGAAAGCTGGTATAGGAGAGTTCTTATGAACAGAATACTGGTCGTGGGGCTTGGAAAATCAGGCATATCTGCTGCGAAGCTGCTGGCCGGCGGCGCGGATGTGACTGCCTGGGACGGAAAGCCCGAGGAGAAATTAGATAAGGAGACCCTAGCTCAGCTGAGACAGCTGGGCGTTCCCTGCATTTTTGACACTAAGCCGGAGG
>JAFRWH010000245.1 GCA_017438085.1 Bacillota bacterium | reverse complement strand
TTGAACATCTCCTCCACCTGAGCCGGGGTTATGCCTCCGTGAAGGCCCCATTCGGGCTCTATCTGGGGAGTTATGTATACAGGTCTGCCTCCGGCCATGATCAGGCCCATGAGGGCAGATTTGTGGGCATTCCTTGGTATGGCTATCTTTCCTCCGCCTCCGCAGACCGTCAGTACCATGGCCTGATTGCCGCAGGTGCTGCCGTTTACGAGGAAGTGGGTATAGTCGGAGCCCCAGAGCTCGGACGCAAGGTCCTCAGCCTCTTTGATATAGGTCGAGGCATTGTGAAGATCGTCAGTCAGATATGTTTCGGTAAGATCAAAGCCGAATATGGCATCGCCTACGGCCTCGCGCCACTTGGGATTGATGCCCCTTTCGTAGCGATGTCCCGGTATGCGGAAATAGGCAGGTTTAAGCCTGTTGTACTCCATTATGGAGTCGAAAAGCGGGGTCTTGTTCTGATCTTTTGCCATTGTCTTTCATCCTTTCAAAAACTACTCGGCGGCAGTCCGGAAATGCCTGTTCCCGGGCTTTGTTCTCTTGATTTTATAATAGGCCGAGGAAGCAGTATCCGCAAGAAAAAAATATCGAAAAAACTATTTTAATTTAAAGCGTTAGCATGTAGAATTAACCTGGCGAAAGGTCTGCCAAAAGCAGATAGTTATTATGTATAAAGGAGAAAGACTGATGGACGTAATCGTAAGCATCAATGATGCGATCAACGGATTCGTGTGGGGCGCTCCCGCTATAATCCTGATCATGGGTGTGGGTCTCTACCTCACCATTCGTCTGAAGGGCATTCAGTTCCGCAACTGGGGCTTTATGTTCAGCAGGACCTACGCTAAAGCATTTAAGGAAGCAAGGAATGAAGCCAAGGCATCTGGTGAAGGCGAGATCACGTCCTTCCAGGCAGCCATGGCCTCTGTTTCGGCTGTAGTCGGCTCGGGCAACATCGCAGGTGTGGCGACAGCGCTTGCAACAGGCGGCCCGGGAGCTCTGTTCTGGATGATAGTTGCTGCCATCGTAGGCATGGCGACTAAGTTCGCCGAAGTCGGTCTCGGTATCATGTACCGCAAGAAGATGCCTGACGGCAGCTACCAGGGCGGACCCATGTATTATGTCGCTGAAGGTCTGCACGCGCCATGGCTCGGCAAGATAGTTGCAGTGCTCTTCCTGTTCTACAGTATAGTTATTTCCGCAGTCGTAGATACCAATACCATCACCGAGGCGTTCGGCGAATCCTTCGGTGTGGCTCCCGCGATAATGGCCGCCGTTCTGGCAATACTCACCGGCATCGTTATCTTCGGAGGCATTACCCGTATAGGTGAGGTATGCAGCATGCTGGCTCCCTTTATGGCCGGCGCCTATCTTCTTGCGGGCATCTTTATCATCATCACTCATATCACTCAGGTCCCCGCAGCCATAGGACAGATAATCACCTATGCCTTCAATCCAAAGGCAGCCTTTGGCGGCGCCGCAGGTGTCACAGTTCTGACAGTTATGCGCTACGGCATGGCAAGAGGCATCTTCTCCAATGAAGCCGGTATCGGTTCCTCTGCGGTTACCCACGCTTCCGCCAAGGTATCAAGCCCCGGCGAGCAGGCCATTTGGGGACCTCTTGAGGTATTCGTGGACACCATCATCATCTGCACCATCACCGGACTTACCATCGTGCTCTCCGGCCTCTGGAACAGCGGACTGGACGGCGTAGCTCTCACCATGGGAGCCTTCAGCAAGATGCTCCCCGGAAACTTCGGACAGTACATAGTCCTTGCAGCCTCTGCGCTGTTTGGCTTCACCTGCCTCATCACCTACTACAACTACATGGAGAAGGGCTGGATCTATCTGTTCGGAACCAAGGGCATAATTATCGTTAAGGTGCTCTGGGTGATCTTCATCGTGATCGGCGCATTCAGCACTCTGGGCGTCGTATGGGACGTGGCAGATACCTGCAACGGTCTTATCATCATCCCGAACCTGATCGCTCTGGTGCTCCTGGCCAACAAGGTGGTCAAGATCAAGGACGACTACTACAACACCGAGCTGCCCAAGTACAAGGCAGAGAAGGGCAAGAAGTAGTATTCAGTCATTTGAAACTCATAATTCCTGACAAAATAAAACTCCCGGTCCATCGGACAGATGGCCGGGAGTTTTGCTGTAATTTTTTACTTTGACGCTGTGGTCAGGCTTCCTGAGCTTTATGCGAACAGTTCTGCTGCCTTGGCTGCAAATCTCTCGCCGTAAACAGTGAAGTTCTCCTGATAATTCTCAAGACCATTGAATGCTTCTGCATTGCTGTTTACGCCTACAGGTCCGAGGTGGATGACGGGCTTACCCTTGGAGCCGCCGCCGGAATAGCAGAGCATGCCGAATACCATTTCGTTGGCGAGGATGGACTGGATAACCAGAGTTGCGCCGCCGTGGGTGTACTGTTCGGTGGAGAAGGCTCCGCCCAGTTTGCCTGCGAGGCCGATCTTGCCTGCAGAACCCAGCAACCAGGTCCTCATGTCAGCGGTCATAAGAGCTGCATAGGTGGGGCAGCCGATAACTACGCCTGCGCATTCCTTTACGAATGCTTCGTCAACAGCGTTGATATTGAAGCCCTTAGCCTCAACGCCTTCGACCTTGCTCATGCCTTCGATGATCCAGTCTGCGCACTTCTTGGTGTTGTCAGTCTTGGAATCATAGATTACTGCTAATTTCATTAGTTTTCCTCCTGTATATCGTGAGTTAAATTAATTAACTGCTTTGCCCGACTATTTTATCATTCAAAAGGGCTCTGCGCAACTGCTATATTTCGGCAGAGATGCGTCCGGCGGGCCGAAAAAGGATTCTGTTATGTCGCAAAAAACAGACGAGATGCTCGACCAGAAGGTCTGAGTTAATGAAACATGATAAAACCCCTTTCATCAGAGTTTTGTCTGACGAAAGGGGTTTACTTGACAACGCAGGGGTCTTCTTTTGCTTTCAGACTCTTTGTTTACTTGAAGAGTTCGCAGGCCTTTTCAGCCATTCTCTTGCCGTATACGATAAAGTTGTCCTTGTAGTTCTCGATGCCGTTGAACTTCTCAACGTTGTTGTTGATAGCAACAGGTCCGAGGTGGATGACAGGCATGCCCTTGGAGCCGCCGCCGGAGTATACCAGCATGCCGGAGGTGACCTGGCTTACCTGGATGCTCTGGATGACCAGGGTGGAACCGCCGTGGGAGAACTGCTCGGTGGAGAATGCGCCGGCAAGCTTTCCTGCAGGTTCAACGGACTTGAGGCCGCTGAAGAGGAAGTTTCTCATGTTGGGGGTCATCTGTGCGCCGTAGCTGGGGCAGCCGAGGATGATGCACTTGCTGTCCTTGCCGAATGCTTCGGATACTTCGTCCATCTGATCGGCGATGTTAAAAGCCTTTGCTTCAACGCCTTCTACGCTCATAGCGCCTTCGCAGATCCATTCTGCGCACTGCTTTGTGTTGCTGCTCTTGGAATCGTAAAATACTGATACTTTCATTGTTTCCTCCTTGAT
>JAFRWH010000244.1 GCA_017438085.1 Bacillota bacterium | reverse complement strand
GCCGAGGTGATGATCCCTGTCCATATAACCTATGGAATAGAAACCGGAGAGCCAGAAGGTGGTGACCACCAGCAGCGCAAAGAAGAGGCTCAGAGCGTCTACTTCGTAGCCGATACCGATGGCGTACTCCTCTATGGGAGCCCAGTTACCCATCCAGTAGGATATCACCTGTCCGTCGATCATGACGGGCTTTACCAGGGCGAAGATGAGCCCTGCTGAAACTGTCGCCGCAACCATTGCGATCCCGCGCGCCGCTGCCTTGCTCTTCGCACCGAAGATCTCGACAATGAATGCGCTCAGGAACAGAAGCATTACGGCTAATACTGGAAAATGCTGCATCATCCGTTGAGCCTCCTTACTTCGTCGGCGTTGATGGTTTTATATTTTCTGTAGATCATGATCACCAGAGAGAGCGCCATGGCGTCAACGCAGGCGCCGATAACGATGCTGGTGAGCGTCAGAGCCTGGGGAACGGGGTCCACGAAGAACTTCGTGGATACGCCGTTCAGAAGGTCGGACATCTGGTAGATTGGGGCGGTGCCGCCGTCATTGAAGCCGAAGCTTACGATCAGCATGTTTACGCCGTAGTCTATGATGCCGAGGCCCAGGACGACCTTGATCAGATTCTTTTTTGTGCATACGGTGTAGAGGCCAAGAACGATCAGGATAATGGAAGCGATATAGTTTACGATTATCATGCTAAGCGGCCTCCTTTCCTTCTTCGGGAGCTTCAAGAGCCAGCTCCTCATCGTCTTCGTCCTCGCCGGGAGCCAGCAGGGAGAGAAGCAGCAGGAGCAGGAAGCCTACGCCTGCAAGAACCTTGTAGCCTACGGTAACGCCCATGAAGGTTATGGTACCTGCAGAGATAAGATCGCCTACCTGGCCGTTGTTGAAGAATACGTTGCGGCAGAAATTGGCGCCGAAAGCTATGCCCAGAAGACCCAGCACTACGTACAGGGATGCACCAAGGGCTTCGCTGACCCTGAGGACCTCGCCGCTGATGGCTTTGGAAGCCACATCATAGCCATAACCCAGATAGAGGAGCAGCGCAGCGGATGCAACGATAACGCCTCCCTGGAATCCACCGCCGGGGCTTACGGTTCCGAAGAGTATGATGTAAAGACCGAAGGTCACTGCAAAGGGCAGGAACTTGTCTGCTCCGTTCTTTACGATAATGTCTTTTTCTTTGATCCCTTCTTTAAACTTCATCGCCTGTGCCCTCCTTTTTCTTTGCTGCCTTGTGAGGCCTGCTCAGGATCACGAAGGAGCCTGCGATTGCGGTCAGCAGGATGAAGGATTCACCCAGAGTATCGAAGCCTCTGAAGTCGAACACTACGGCAGCAACGTTGTTTGCGGCCATGGTCTCCGCCAGGTTCTCCTCTACGATCAGCGCTGCAACGCCGTCGGGATTGTCGTGGGTGACGTCCATCGTCGGGTTGTTATACAGATTCACCACGTTCACTCCGGAACCGTCGTAGCTGACGGAGCCGTTGTAGTAAGCGTAGCGGACGCCTGCTATGCCGCAGACCAGGATGATGAACAGGGACGCGATAACTAATGTTCTTTTCATTACTTTTCTTCGTCTCCTTTCTTGGTGGTCTTGCGGACTGCAATAACAAAGAGCGCGGTGGAAAGTACTGCGCCGACGGCAGCTTCGGCGATGGCCACGTCCGGTGCCTGCAGCATTATGAACTCCAGAGCCATAAAGCCTCCGGTAACGCCCAGGGCGATGACGGACGAAAGCGTGTTTTCAAAAGCTACCGCGCATACTGCAGATACAAGTATGCCTGCAACTATAAGTGTGTTGAGTATAAACAGAATATCCATTATTCGTCCACCAGATCCTCTCCGTACTTATCAACGCACATGGGGTCCTTCGGGCGGACGCCGTGCTTGTAAGCACCTTTGGCGATGGCGTGGCTGGCGATCGGGTTGGTTATGATGTAGAACACACCCATTGCGGCCAGCTTGATGGCCATTGCGCTGTCATGGAGAATAAATATTGCGTAGAGTATGCCGCCGATGATGACGCCCAGGACTCCCAGTGTCGCTATATTGGTGCTGGACTGCATACGGCTGAAGGCATCAGGCATGCGCAGCATTCCCACGGTTCCGGCAAATGCAAAGAACACGCTGATACCGATTAAAATGTCGATCGCTATTCTCATTACAGTTTGCCCTCCAGGTATCTTGCCACGATAGTAGAGCCTATAAAGCCCAGAATAGCGGTGATGAAAGCGATATCGATGAACACGCTTCTGCCGCTGTACAGGGCGAAGAGTATCAGAGCCATGTCGGCCAGAAGATCAATGGAATCCGCAGCCACTGCTCTGTCTGCCACGCTGGGTCCGATTATCACACGGATAAGAAGACACAGGGCCATGACTATGAAGCAAATGGCGAAAAACAGCAGTTCACTCATTATTCCCATATCCTCCTTACCCAGTTCTCCAGGGTGCCCTTGATGGCGTCGCCCGCCTCTTTGGGCTCCTGGCTCTTTACGTCTATCCAGTGAATGTAGTAGTTTAGCTGCCCGTCTTCCTCTGCCATATCCACCGTAATGGTCCCGGGGGTAAGGGTGATGGAATTTGCCAGCATGGACTGGGCATATTCGGACTTAAGGTCCACAGGCACCTTGACGATGCCCGGTTTAATAGGAAGTTTTGGATTCAGTGCTCTGAAAGCCACATCCAGATTTGCCTTTATCAGCTCGATGGGGAAGATGATCACGCAGTAGAAGAGCAGCGTGAAGAATCTCTTCGGATTGAGCAGATAGAACGCGCGCTCGTGAATGAAGAACCTGGCGGAAAAGCATGCTACAAGTATGCTTACCACAGCTCCTGCTGCAAGGACCTGAACCGAAGGTTCGCCTTTGATGAGCGCTGCCAGCTCCCCTGTTATAAGGAGCCAGAAGACAAAGCATAGAAGGGCTGTCGAGATGATTGAAGAAATTGAGGCTTTCTTCATTTGATGGCTACCTCCTGCCTGAAATATGATTGCAATAACTTAATAAAATAAACTTATTCAGCTTCCACACTGTCCACGTAATACTCCTTGCCGGAGATTATGCGGAAGTTGGCGCTTCCGCACTTGGGACAGCGGTAGTTTCTCCCTTCGAAGGGGCCTTCGTAGCCGCAGTCTCCGCATCTTATGCCGATGGGGATGCGTTCTATGTCTATTCTGGCGCCTTCGGCTATGGTTCCCTCTGCCGCGATCAAGAAATAATCTCTGACGCATTCAGGCACAACTCCGGAAAGCTCGCCTACGCGCAGCTTTATGGACTTGATCCTGCTTACATCCGGATATTTCTGCACCGCAGGGATGACCATGCGCAGTATGCCTTCTACTATCGAAAGTTCGTGCATACTATCTGTCCATGCAGGAGAAGCAGGGGTCGATGCTGGCGATTATAAGGCCTGCATCTGCCACTGAGTTGCCTCTGAGCATCGTGGGGATGGTGGGGGCATTCTTGAAGGTAGGTACGTGAATGCTTACACGGGCTACCTTGTCGGTGCCGTTGGTCACCACCTTGTATGTCAGCTGGCCGCGGGGCGCTTCATGCATGTTCATGTACTCGCCCGGCTTGATGGTGGGAACATGGTTCCCCAGGTTGATGGGTCCCTTGGGCATGCTGCTGAAGGCCTGGCGAATTATCTTGATGCTTTCGAAGCACTCCAGAACTCTGATGACGACTCTGGAGAACACGTCGCAGGTGGGATATACGATCTTTTCGAAATCGAAATCCTCGTAGCCGCTGTAGGGGGCATCCTTTCTGACGTCAATTGCTATGTTGGAGGCTCTTGCCTGAGGTCCGACAGCGCCGATGCGGATTGCGTCTTCAGTGGTGAGAACGCCTACGCCCTGTGTTCTGAGAGCGACAGTCTTGTCGTTCAGCAGGAAATCTGCAAGTCTCTTGGTATCCTCTTCGATGGCATCAAGCATTTTGGAGATGTTTTCGATCTGCTCCAGGTTTACGTCTCTTCTGGCGCCGCCGTAGGTGACCATGCCGTAGTTGACGCGGTTTCCGGAAAGCTCTTCAAGAGCGTCCATGATCTTTTCGCGGTCATCCCAGCTGTGCATGAAGAGAGAATCATGGCCGATGATATGAAGAGCGATGCCCAGCCACAGGTAATGGGAGTGCAGTCTCTCCAGTTCGGCGGTGATGACTCTCAGGTACTGTCCCCTCTTTGGCACCTTGATGCCGGAGATGCTTTCGCATGTCATGGCAAAGGTCATTGCGTGGGAGTGGGAGCAGATACCGCAGACTCTTTCAACCATGACCAGAGTCTGGATGATGTTCTTCTGCATGGCCAGCTTTTCAATGCCGCGATGGTTGTAGCCGATGAATATCTCGGCGTCTTTGATGAGCTCACCCTCAGTGATGAGCCTTGCGTGGATGGGTTCCTCAAGAGAAGGATGGTAGGGTCCGATAGGAACTATGTAACTCATTTACTTTTCCTCCTCCAGTTTTTTGGTGCCGTGAGCTTTGTCAATAAGCTCGTCCATAGGTGTAACGAATATCTGTCCCTGTCCTTCCAGCATGCTTTCGGGCATGAACAGGCGCTTTGAGGTGTCGAGGCCGTCGAACTGCGCGCCTATGAGTTCGTTGATCTCGCGCTCGGCCCACTGGGCGCCGAGGTCGTAGATATCACTGATGCTGGGGAGACTGTCGTTTTTGTCGATCTCTATGGTGTAGGATTCCATAGTGTCCCCCAGCTGGTACTCATAGGAGATGTTCAGCTTGCCTTCGTCTGTCACAAAACCGTGGATCATTGCGAGTAGTACGCCCTGTTTGCGCATTTTTTCTGCGATGGGGACTATCTGATCCTTGGTAATGCCGATTTTCTTGTAGTATTGCATTTTTCCCCCTAACTATATCCTCTAAAACCGGCAGAGCCGGCTAATTACCTTTATTGATTATTTTTATCTTTCGTACGATGCCGTGTTCGCGACATGTTATGTCGTCTGATTCGCGACGGGTCCTGCCGTCAGGGCACCCTCCCATGCGTCTCGCTTGCGCTCGCCGATGGGTGCCCTCCCTAACGTCACCCGTCGCAGAAATTCATCTGCATCTGGATGACTTTAGTTCTAGCATATCCTCGGGAGCTGGGCGCCGGTGAGTTTTCCTATTATGCGTCCGCCGCCGAAGGGTGTTCTGAGCACCAGTTTGCCGGGATGCTCTTCGCACACATGTCCTATTATGCATGCATCCTTTGATATTTCAAAGCCTTTCAGTATCTGAACGGCTTGTTCTGCTTTTTCTTCCGCAACTACTGCTATCAGTCTGCCTTCGCAGGCGCAGTAGAGCGGGTCAAGGCCTAAAAGCTCGCACACCATGTTTACGGAGGGGGACACTGGTATGTCCTTTTCCTGCAGCTCTATGCCGAGCTTTGTGCCTTCAATAAATTCGTTCAGCGTGGTTCCGAGACCTCCTCTTGTGGGATCTCTCATCACCCGCAGAGCGCTGCCAAGAGCGCTGCCCAGCGCCAGCGCAGGCTCTTTAAGGCATCCGCAGTCCGAAACCACATCAGCCTGCAGCAGATTGGAATTTCTTGCAAGCATCACCGACGTGCCGTGGTCTCCTATGTTTCCTGAAACTATCACGGCATCCCCGGGCTTTATATTCCATGCCCCGAGTCCCGGCGTATGCAGCACGCCTACTCCTGTGGTGTTGATATATATACCGTCTCCGGTGCCCTTTTCCACCACCTTGGTGTCTCCTGTCACTATCTGCACCCCTGCTTCCTCAGCAGCCTTTGCGATGGAGTCTATGATGCGCTCCAGCTCCTCCATGGGCAGGCCTTCCTCCAGTATAAAGGAAAGACTCAGGTACCAGGGATCTCCGCCGGCCATGCATACATCGTTTACGGTGCCGCAGACGCAGAGCTTGCCTATGTCTCCGCCCGGAAAGAATCTGGGAGTCACCACGAAGCTGTCCGTGGAAACGACTATCTGATCCGTTACGGGAAGTACCGCCGCATCGCCCAGCTGGGAAAGCGCGGGATTCTGCAGCTTCGGAAGTATTTTTTCGGTTATCAGGCGGGAACTCTTGAGTCCGCCGCTGCCGTAATCAAGCGTAATTATGTTTTCAGCCATTTTATCTTATCTGATACTGCACGATGCAGTTCAGTCTTCGATGCTCCTGTATTTATATGCCGCGGCGCAGGCGCCTTCCGCGGACACCATGCAGGGTCCCTCCGGGTCCTCAGGCACGCATACAGTCCCAAACAGAGGACACTCCTTTGGATCCAGCTTGCCCCGGATGACATCTCCGCATCTGCAGGCGGTCTTTATGCCAAGAGGCTTTATCTCTATGCCGAAGCGCTTTTCAGCGTCGTATTTCCCGTATTCGGGCCTTATGCCGTAGCCGCTGTCAGGCACAGTGCCGAGGCCTCTCCAGATATCAGTCCTTGGCACCAGGTATTTTTCCATGGTCTTAAGGGCGAGGGTATTTCCCTCCGGCCTTACGACGGATGTGTATTCGTTTTCCAGTCTGGCTTCGCCCTTTCTGATCTGCCTGATTATCATAGCTATGGACCGCAATATGTCTGCGGGTTCAAAGCCGCTTATGACTGAAGGCAGCTTTATGTCTGTTTCAAAGAAGCTCAGTCCTTTTTCTCCGAGTATCACCGCCACATGGCCGGGACAGAGGAAGGCCTGCACATTGAACTCCGGGTCCGCAGCCAGCACCTTTACGGAGGGCTCCAGCATCTTCAGCATTGAGAAAACGCTGAAATTATCAAGCTTCCTCTCTGCTGCCGCGCCGATAGCAGCTGCAGTGCCGGGGGCAGTGGTCTCAAAGCCGACGCCAAGGAACACCACCTGCCTGTCAGGCTCCGCTTCAGCTATATCCACGGCATCCATGGCGGAATACACAAGCCGCACATCCGCGCCCAGCGCTTTGCGCTTCAGGAGATTGTCCCCCTTTACGGAGCCGGGGACCCGCATCATATCGCCGTAGCTGGCGATTGTGATGGCGGGGTCTTCGCTGAGCCTTAAGCAGGCGTCTATGGTCTCGGGAGGTGTGACACACACGGGGCAGCCGGGGCCGGATACGAGACGTATGCCTTCGGGCAGCATTCCTTTGATCCCGGCTTTGGCGATCTCCATGGTATGAGTGCCGCAGACCTCCATGATGTTAATTTGTCCGTTTATACTATGATCCATAAACAGCCTTGCAACTCAACGGGTCCTGCCGTCAGGGCACCCTTCCGTCATGCTCGCTTTCGCTCGCTGACAGATACCTTCCCTAACGTCACCCGTTGAAATAATCATGAGTTTATTGCATCCTGAAATTCTTTCCAGGCTTCAAGGTCGTCAATGGCCTGCTGCTCGTCTACTCGTTCGATGGCAAAGCCTGCGTGGACTATCACGTAATCGCCGGGCTTGGGGTCCTTTATGAAGCCTACTTTTATCTTCCGGCTCACTCCGTCTCTCTCGGCGACAGCGTCTTCTCCGTTTATTTCTTTAATTCTCAGAGGTACTGCCAGACACATTGGCTATCCTTTCTGCTATCATCAGCTGTCCCAGGGACAGCCCTTCGTCGTTGGTTGAGACTCTTTGATGGGTATAGACTGCAAAGCCCAGAGCCTCCAGAGCTTTGGGGAGCCTCTCCATCATGTATATATTCTGGAAGGTCCCGCCAGAGAGCACCACTTTTCTGATGCCTGTCCGCTCCGATATGTACTGCACTGTCCTGAGCGCCATAAGAAGCAGAGTGTTCATGAAGTGCGCCGCACAGGAGCCGGGGCCTTCGCCATGCCTGCGGTTTTCCGCAAGCTCCTCCAGCATCTCTCTTATAATCGGCCGCCAGTCGAAGACCCTGAGGCCGTTTTCTTCGTAAAATTCTATGGTGTAGGAGCCTGCGTTCAGCTCCGGAGCCGTATCGTAAAGCCAGGATTCGGCTTCCACCTCTAAAAGCACGGCGCCCTGCCCTTCATAGCCGGCTTCAGTCTTTATGCCAAGCAGAGCCGCAGCTCCGTCAAAAAGCCTTCCCATGCCGCTGCTTTTAGGGCAGTTCACATCCGCATCAAGCATGCGCCTCACAAGGTCCAGCCGCTCTGCACTGATTGCTTTCATTCCGTCCCCGGCCTGAAGCTCCATATATGAGTCTTCAAGCCCCGCATCCAGCAGCATGGATGCTCCGGCGCGCCAGATCTCGTCAACAGCCCTGTCTCCTCCCGGGAGCCTTATGGGCCGTATGCTGGCCTGTCTTTCGAAGCCGCCAAAGTCCCCTGTAAGGAATTCGCTGCCCCAGATCCCGCTGCCGGGCTGAAGCTTTTCTCCCGCCGTCCAGCTGTTTTTTGCAGCTCCGAGGCCGGTGCCGTCCCATATGATGCCTATCACAGGCTCATCCAGTCCGTTGTCTGCCATGCAGGAGGCCATGTGAGCGTGATGATGCTGCACTTTTATTAGCTCAAGGCCTTGTTCTTCTGCTCTCTGATCGCCATAGCGGCTGCTGAGGTAATCAGGATGCAGATCGCAGGCCAGAAGCTGAGGCTTTATTTCGAACAGTCTCTCAAAGCTTTCTATCTGGGAGACGTAGTTTTCGTAGCTTTCTATGTTTTTCAGGTCCCCTATGTGCTGGCTTGGGAAAGCTCTTGTCCCCTTTGACAGGCAAAAGCTCGCCTTCTGCTCGGCGCCCAGAGCCAGGACCTGAGTATCAGTCTCTTTTATGAACAGCGGTCTCGGAACATAGCCTCGGGATCGTCTGGCAAAAT
>JAFRWH010000243.1 GCA_017438085.1 Bacillota bacterium | reverse complement strand
CCTGGAACAGTACGGCGAGCTGGAAGAGCAGTAAATCATACGAAAAATATAATTTGTAAATTTTTTGTTTTTAATGCTTGCATTTTCAATTCATTGTGCTAAACTACTAACAATTGAAAAACAAAGGCTGTGACGAAGACAGGCGATAAGAGGTAGTTCCCAGAGAGTCCGGGCAGGTGAGAGCCGGGCAGCGAAGCTTATCAGGCCCATCACTTCCGAGCCGGAGGTCCGAAAGGATAAGAATCCCAGTAGGCGCCTTCCGTGACTGCTGCGTCAATGCATAAGGATTGCTTGATCCTGAGTGGCACATATGTGCAATTTGAGTGGTACCGCGGGTACAGAAAATGAATTCTGACTCGTCTCAAAGATAACTTTGAGGCGAGTTTTATTATTGTCAAGCAGCAATAATACGGCAGACCTCACCGCAGCGGAAGTGCTCCGCAAAAGTATCAGGAGGAAATAAAATGGCAACACAGAATTCCCAGGCACAGCTGATGGAGATAGCGCTCAGAATCAGAGAACTGAGAGAGATCTTCGGCTACAGCTGCCGCGAGATGGCGGAAATGACGGAAACTACCGAACAGGAATACAGACAGTACGAGTCCGGCAGCGTAGATTTCCCCTTTACCTTTACCTACAAGTGCGCCCAGGCCTTCGGCGTACAGATGACAGAGCTTCTGGAAGGCCACAGCGCAAAGCTGCGTTCCTATACAGTCACAAGAAAAGGTGAAGGACAGGATACTGCAAAGGAAGAGGGCATCAAGATCGTGAATCTTGCGCCTAACTTCGCAGATAAGATAGGCGAGCCTTACTTTGTAAAGTACGACTATTCTTCAAAACAGCAGAATATGCCTATCCATACCACCACCCATGCAGGCCAGGAGTTCGACTACGTTATAAGCGGTTCTCTGCTGGTTCAGGTGGGAGACAACAAGGAAGTGCTTCATGAGGGCGACAGCATACTCTACAACAGCTCCACTCCTCATGGAATGATAGCCGTGGACGGAAAGGACTGCGAGTTCCTGGCCATAATACTGCCGGGCGAAGAGACCAGCGAGCAGGAGATACTGGAGACTGTAAAGTCTGCAAGATCCACTACAAAGCTTATCGCAGAGGAATATGTAAAGACCACAGAGGACAGAAGAGGGGCGCTTCAGAGCATTTCCTTCGAGAATACCGAACGCTTCAATTTCGCCTTCGATATCGTGGATGAGATAGCTGCCAAGTATCCCGACAAGCTGGCTATGATACATCTGGACAAGGACAAGAAGGAGACACGCTTCACCTTCCGCGATATGAGCGAAGAGTCCAACCGCACGGCCAACTACTTCAAGGCCATGGGCATTCAGAAGGGCGATATGGTAATGCTGGTGCTCAAGCGCCATTATCAGTTCTGGTTCTCCATGCTGGCTCTTGAAAAGCTTGGCGCGATAGCGGTTCCCGCCACCTTCCTTCTGAAGGAGCACGATTTCGAATACCGGTTCAATTCAGCTTCGATCAAGGCCATTGTCTGCACTGCAGACGGCGATACTGCGGAAATGGTCGATGCAGTTCAGGCAAAATGCCCCAGTCTGGTAACCAAGATCATGGTTGGCGGCAAGGCTCCCGGATGGCACGATTTCGATGAAGAGTATCAGATGTACAGGAAGACCTTCCACAGGGCAGAGGACTGCTCCTGCGGAAACGATACAGCCATCATGTTCTTCTCAAGCGGCACCACAGGCAATCCCAAGATGGTAAAGCACAGCCACACCTATTCCCTTGGGCATTTCGTTACTGCCAAGTACTGGCACTGCTGTGAGCGCGACGGTCTGCATCTGACCATCTCCGATACGGGATGGGGCAAGTCTCTCTGGGGCAAGTTCTACGGCCAGTGGCTCTGCGAAGGCGCTGTGTTCGTATACGATTTCGACCGCTTCAGCGCAGCTGACATACTGCCGCTCTTCAAGCAGTACAACATAACTACTTTCTGCGCGCCTCCCACCATGCTGCGCATGATGATCAAGGAAGACCTGAAGAACTACGATCTTTCCTCGGTACATCATATGACCACTGCAGGTGAAGCCCTG
>JAFRWH010000017.1 GCA_017438085.1 Bacillota bacterium | reverse complement strand
GCGCATTAGAAATCGCTTCGCGATGGCGCGTTACGAGGAGCATTCCGCTGAAGCGAAACGCTCCAAAGTGGGAGGGCTTATCCTTACCCGCATTTACCACAAACGGCATTTTATGCCAGCAATAATTTAAGGAGGGCTGATATGGCCAAGAAAGTAGAAGGATACATCAAGTTACAGATCCAGGCCGGCAAAGCAACACCTGCACCGCCGGTAGGTCCCGCTCTGGGACAGCATGGTGTAAACATCGTTGAATTTACAAAGCAGTTCAACGCCAGGACAGCAGATAAGGGTGATTACTTGATCCCCTGCGTTATCACTGTTTACACCGACAGAAGTTTCTCATTCATCATCAAGGAACCCCCTGCAGCAGCACTTATTAAGAAAGCCTGCAAGCTTGACAAGGCATCGGGTGTTCCCAACAAACAGAAGGTTGCAAAGCTTTCCAAGGCTGATCTCGAGGATATAGCAAAGAGGAAGATGCCAGACCTTAACGCTGCTTCACTTGAAGCTGCCATGAGCATGATAGCCGGCACCGCTCGTTCAATGGGTGTCGAGGTAGAAGGTTAAGGAGGGCATAGCATATGAAACGCGGAAAGAAATATCTGGAAGCTGCAAAGCAGATTGACAGGATGAAGCAGTATGAGCCCGCTGAGGCTATGGAACTTGTAAAGAAGGTTGCTACCGCAAAGTTTGACGAGACAATAGAGGTGCATATCCGCACCAGCCTTGATTCCCGTCATGCTGACCAGCAGGTAAGAGGCGCAGTAGTTCTCCCTAACGGAACAGGCCGTTCAGTAAAGGTTCTGGTTTTCGCCAAGGGCGCAAAGCTGGATGAGGCAGAGGCTGCAGGTGCAGATCACGTTGGCGGAGAGGAGCTGATCCCCAAGATCCAGAATGAAGGATGGCTCGATTTTGATGTAGTAGTTGCAACTCCCGATATGATGGGCGTGGTTGGTCGTCTCGGTAAGGTGCTCGGTCCTAAAGGACTTATGCCTAACCCCAAGGCCGGAACAGTTACCATGGACGTTGCAAACGCAATAAAGGATATCAAGGCAGGTAAAGTGGAGTACAGGCTCGACAAGGCCAACATCATCCATGTTCCCGTTGGAAAGGCTTCATTCTCAGCTGAGCAGCTCACCGAGAACTTTGATGCTCTCATCGCTGCACTGGTTAAGGCAAGGCCTGCAACATGCAAGGGACAGTACATGAAGTCCATTTCAGTTGCTCCTTCCATGGGCCCCGGAGTGAAGATCATTGCTAACAGATATTAATTTTATCAACTACACAGGCCACAGCCGGATACGGCTGTGGTCTTTTTTTGCCCTGAAGACAATATTTTGGTATAATAGAAAAGACTATGAGCATTGAAGTTGACGGGTTAGAGATAAGTTATAAGATAAGCGGAAAGGGCGACAGATATGCCGTGATGCTTCAGGGATGGGGTACGGAGTACGGCATATATGACAGCGTTGCCGCGGCCTTAGCGGAGGAATACGTTTTCCTACAGTTCGACTTTCCGGGGTTTGGGGGCAGTGATGAACCCAAGGTTGCCTGGAATGTGGACAGGTATGCCGACTTCTTCTGCCATCTGATGGAGAAGCTTGAGATCGGGAAAGCAGTGCTTATCGGCCACTCCTATGGCGGCAGGGTTATTATAAAGCTTTCGTCTAGAAAGAATCTGCCCTTTGAGATTGAAAGGATCGTCCTGATGGACAGCGCCGGGGTACTTCCTGTCAGGAGTTTTTCGCAGAAGATACGTATCGCGCAGTATAAAGCTCTAAAGAAAGTGCTGCTTTCAAAGGTTTTTACGGCGCTTTTCCCTGATATAGTAGAAGACTGGCAGATGAGACAGGGGTCGGAAGACTACAGGAGAGCGACTCCCGTCATGCGGCAGTGCCTTGTCATGGCTGTGAATGAGGATCTTACCGGCCTTCTTCCGAAT
>JAFRWH010000242.1 GCA_017438085.1 Bacillota bacterium | reverse complement strand
GTTGAGGAGTTTCTGAAGGCTTCAGGCGGAAGGTTCAGAGCTATCCATGCATTTGAACCTGAAAGCCGGAACTTCAGGAAGCTGACAGAGTATATACAGAAAAAAGGGCTGCAGAATGCTGATGCGTATAATATCGCTGTTTCGTCCTGCTCCGGAACTAAAGATTTTTCCTTTGGTACCGGCCGGGGATCTCTTTCTAAGAAGACCCGTCTGGTGCAGACTGACAGTCTTGATCATGTTTTTGAAGATAAAGCTGCGCCAACTGTTATAAAGATAGATATAGAAGGCGATGAAGCGGAAGCCATCAGGGGCATGAAGGGTATTCTGAGCGGCAGCATCGTGAAGTCGGCAGGGGCAGGAGATGCTTACGGAAGCTTCAGCCCGCCCAGGCTGCTCGTGGCGGGCTATCACCGCATAGATGACCTCTGGTCGCTGACAGCTCAGATCCTGGCTATACAACCTGCTTATAAGGTGTATCTCCGGCATGCGCCCTGCGTACCAAACTGGGAGACGAATCTGATCTTCAAGCAGAGCGGAGGATCGATCTGAGATCTGCCGGTTGTTATTTAATAAATCGGTTATAAACATAATAAAATTAACATAATATATTTTATCAACAGGAGGAATCATGGACAGAAAATACACTGAATATGCTGCCGAAATGGCGGAAAAACTGCTTTCGATCGACAGCCCCACAGGCTACACCAGAAATGCTGCTGAATGGCTCAAGGCTCAGTTCGATGAGCTGGGCTATAAGAGCTGGATAACTCTTAAGGGCGGCGTTATCGCAGATCTCGGCGGCGAAGGAGATGGGCTGGTCCTGGCGGCTCATACCGACACTCTGGGTGCTATGGTGCATCAGATCAAGGGCAACGGAAGGCTGAAGCTAACCAATCTGGGCGGCCTGGTACCCGCAAATGTGGAGACCGAAAATGTCCGCGTCCGCACCAGAGACGGCAAGTGCTATGAAGGCACTATACAGCTGGCCAACGCTTCGTCCCATGTAAATAAAGAAGTCCGGACCGCTGAGCGCAGCTGGGACAGTGTAGAGGTCGTTCTGGATGAAAATGTTAAGAATGCTGACGATGTAAGGGCTCTTGGCATCGAAAACGGTGATTTCGTATTTGTAGAACCGAGATTCAGGATCAGCGGGGACGGGTACATCAAGAGCCGTTTCCTGGACGACAAGCTTTCTGCTTCCATACTTCTTGCTTTTGCAAAGTATCTTAAGGACAGCGGCAAGAAGACCAACTGCCATCTCTATATGTATATGACTGTTTACGAAGAAGTGGGTCATGGCGCATCCACATCCATCCCTGAGGGCGTCACCGATGTCATCAGCGTTGATATGGGATGTGTGGGCGAGGGGCTCAAGTGCACCGAACGCCAGGTCTCCATCTGCGCCAAGGATTCCCGCGGACCTTACAACTACGAGCTTACAAATCGTCTGATCGCAGCGGCTAAAAAGGAAGGCGCCGACTATGCAGTCGACATCTATCCTTCCTACGGTTCCGATGTAGAGGCTGCTCTTTCCGCAGGCTATGACATCCGCCACGGACTGATCGGCCCCGGCGTCTATGCAAGCCACGGCTATGAACGCAG
>JAFRWH010000241.1 GCA_017438085.1 Bacillota bacterium | reverse complement strand
TACTGCGACGAAGGCATGGGAGAATTCCTGCAGCAGAGTTCCGGAGGGAACAGCGAGCTGCTGCGGTGGAGGGAAGCTCTTGAAAAAGATCTGGGCATAAGACCAATGAAGGAGTACGACGGAAGACCTATCTACAAGGTGGTATTCATGTGCTCTGATGCAGGACAGCTCTCAGCGGCAAAAAAAGAGCTGGAGGATGAATTCACATTTCTGGTACAGGATATGGCAGGCGCCAACTGCATCAACGGTGAGCTGATCAACCGCCGCTTCGACAAGGGCACAGGCATACTCCGTGTCTGCGAAGCTCTGGGTTATGAGCCGGGGGATACCATAGGGTTCGGCGACAGCATGAACGATCTGGAGATGATACAGACTGTGGCCTTCGGCGTGTGCATGGACAACGGCAGCCCCAGCCTGAAGAAGATAAGCGATATGGTGTGTCCCTCCGTTGAGGATGATGGCCTGGCCTGGGCCTTCCGCGAGCTCGGACTGGTGTAAAGCAGCTTAAAGGAATCATATTTGCTTTTGACCTCCGGCAATTATTTACTTAGTTTGTTTTTATTTTTTATATATAGTGCGGTCGCTGCATATCTACGGCCGCCGTTATGAAAAGGAGAAATTATAATATGGCACTTGATTATCGCAAATGTGCTGAGGAGATCTTTTCCCATCTCGGAGGAAAAGACAACATAATCAGCGCAGCACACTGTGCAACCCGGCTCCGGCTCGTCATAGCAGATAACAGCAAGCTTGATATCAAGGCATTGGAGGAAGTGGAAGGTGTAAAAGGCCTTTTTGATTCCAATGGACAGCTGCAGCTTATCATCGGTACCGGTACAGTCAATAAAGTCTATGACGAATTCCTGGCTGTGACAGGACTGACTGCAGCCAGCAAGGCTGACGTAAAGGCTGCTGCAGCTTCGCGTATGCCTCTTTGGAAAAAGATCCTGAAGACCCCCGGAGATGTGTTCGTTCCCATCCTGCCTGCTATTGTGGCTTCCGGTCTTATGATGGGTCTTGTCGAAGCCATTCCTAAGTTCTGGCCTGCTTTCGGCGCTTCTGACTGGTACGGATTCCTGGATCTGGTCGCTAATACCGCATTCGCTCTGCTGCCTGTACTGGTAGCTATCTCAGCAGCCCGCGTATTCGGCGGCAATATCTTCCTTGGCGCTGTTATCGGTCTGATGATGGTACATCCCGCGCTGATCAATGCCTGGACTGTGGGTAATTATGCTGCAGGAGAGATACCGACCTGGAAATTGTTCTTCTTTAATGTTCAGCAGGTCGGTTATCAGGGACATGTCATACCTGTCATATTGGCGGTGCTGTTTATGTCGACGCTGGAAAAGTGGCTGCATAAGAAAGTGCCGGAAATGATAGATCTGTTCGTGACCCCGCTGACCACTGTACTTCTGACCGCATTCGTAACATTTACCATCATCGGCCCCATCTTCTCCGTATTTGAAGGCTGGGTCCTCACCGGCGCACAGTGGCTCATCACTCTGGGACATGGTCTCGGCGCAGCTGTAATGGGCGCTATCTACCCGCTGACCGTGGTCATGGGTCTGCACCATATGTATAACGTGATTGAGGCCGGCATGCTCTCCGGCGCGCTTGGCCTGAACATCTGGATGCCCATCGCCTCGGCGGCGAACTTCGCGCAGTTCGGCGCCTGCCTT
>JAFRWH010000240.1 GCA_017438085.1 Bacillota bacterium | reverse complement strand
CTCTGTATGGTTCAGGGAGATGGGGAACCCGATATGACAAGGATGTATATCCACCGGTAATGTGTTTATGGTACAATATAAGGGGCGGTTCAGCAAAGGCGGTAGGTGCCTTTTACATGTGAAGCCTTGTGTGGCGCCGTATAAAGAAACAAAATAAACAGTATTTCCAAAAACGACGGGCTGTATCACTATATGGCCAAACTTATTCAGATCTTAAAGCGTTCTGCGGACGGGCTGCTGGACACAGTCTATCCGGAGAATATCTATTGTCTGTGCTGCGGCGATTCCATGGAAAACAGCCGCATCCACGGTATCTGCGATGTCTGCGCATCAAAAATAGACTGGTGCACGGAAAATACTCTTAAAAGACATATGGACGAGTTCGCCTTTGACGAGCTCTTTATGTGCTGCGTTTATGGCTTTTATCCAAGGCAGATAATGAGCCGTTTTAAATTGGCAGGAAATCCATATGCGGCGAGGCCTCTTGGCCGCCTTCTTGGCGAAAGGCTGCTGATGGAGCATATCCATCCGGATGCTCTGACTGCTGTCCCGATGCACCTGGAAAAGCTTAAAAAGCGCGGCTTCAATCAGGCCGAGCTGCTGGCGGAATACGCAGCGAAGACGGCAGATATTGCGCATGTCCCCGGACTGCTTATGAAGACGGAAATGACCGCGTCCATGAGACTTTCGGATGGGCGGGCAAGACGCAGTCAGCTTGAAGGGAGCTTTGATATAGCGCCAAAATACCGTGACTGGGTAAGGAATAAATATATAGTCATCGTCGACGATGTGGTCACCACGGGAAGCACCGCGGACGCCTGCAGCCGCCTGCTGAAGGAAGCGGGAGCCTCCCGGGTGGCGGTCCTGTGCTTTGCAGGTACTTCCGGCTGGGAGCCGGATCCGGAGCGCGAAATATAGTTCGGGGCCCTATCAAAAGAACTATGTAAAATTCTTCATCTTATTCGATAAATATATAACAATAAATTATAAAATATGGTACAATACCTATAGGAGAAAGTGAAATCTCCTATCTCCTTAATCGTTTATAACCTGAAAGGAGGTTTTACATAAATGAAGATCAACATCACCAGTAAAGGCCTGAACCCTGCAGAGAAGACTCTTGCAACCATCGAAAAGAAGCTGTCCAAGCTGGATAAGTACTTCGCGAAGGACACCGTTGCCAATGTTGTTCTCAAAAACGAGAAAAACAACACTGTTAAACTGGAAGCCACCATCAGTGCCGGCGGACTTATCTTCAGAGCAGAAGAGGCAGGCAACGACCTGATTTTCTGTCTTGATAAAGTTATGGACAAGCTTTCCTCCCAGATGTCCAGATTTAAGAGCAAGCTGGTCAAGAAGCACAAGGAGCAGAAGGAAATACTTCTTGCTGAGATCCCCGATACTGCAGCTCCTGTTGCAGAGGAAGAGGAAGAGATCAAGGTCGTCAAGACCAAAAGCTTCAGGATCAGTCCAATGCCCGTGGACGAAGCCATCATTCAGATGGAGCTGCTGAACCACAACTTCTATGTGTTCAGAGATGAAGAGACCAACCATGTATGCGTAGTTTACAAGAGAAAAGACGAGAGCTACGGCATGCTGAATATAGAAAACTGATGTCCCGAATATAGTTCGGATAAAACCAAACGTTTTCCGGCATCTGAATAAGAAGAACCCAAAACGGCGGCTGTGACCGCCGTTTTTTCTTGCAATTACTCCAATAAATAGTAAAATAAAGTGATGTAGTATTTCCACAGGAAAGGGGTATTGATGAATATTAATATACCTGCGATCATCTCCAGTATAGGCTTCAGCGATGTAGTCGACGTGCTTATAATAAGCGTCCTCATCTATAAGCTGCTGGGCTATCTCAGAAATTCCAGGGCGGCGCAGCTTTCAAAGGGTCTCGCCTTTATTATCGTTGCCTTTTTTATCACGGATATATGTCATTTCTATGCCACCAGATGGATCATTTCCCAGATCCTCAACGTAGGACTCATTGCCCTCGTGGTGGTATTCCAGCCTGAGCTCAGAAGAGCTCTTGAATACATGGGCCGGGGCAAGTTCCTCAGCAGCAGCCAGCTGAAAGTCAGTCAGGAACGGGCTTCCGAGATGGTTGGCGACATAGTCCGCGCTGTAGATTACTTCTCGCAGAAGAAGGAGGGCGCTCTGATCATCATAGAGCGCAACACAGCTCTTTCGGACATCGCAGAGACGGGAACCATAGTGGATTCCAGACTTTCCGAGCAGCTGATAGAAAATATATTCTATAAGGGTTCGCCTCTTCATGACGGCGCAGCGATCATCCGCGGCGACAGGCTTTATGCTGCAGGCTGCGTGCTTCCGCTGACGGAGAATACATACCTCAGCAAGGATCTGGGGACCCGCCACAGGGCAGGCATTGGTATTTCCGAAGTGTCTGATGCCATCGTTCTTATAGTATCTGAGGAGACCGGTATCATATCCATGGCTCAGGACGGCAAGCTTTCCCGCTTCCTGGACCTTCGGACCGTGGAAAAGACACTGCTTGCTCATTATCTGAAGCAGAAAGAGGGAGAGGTCAGCAGCCGCGATCTCATCTCAAAGCTACTGAGAAAGGGGGGTGACGCCAATGGAACAAAGGAAAATAATTGACATTTTCATTTCCGTCATACTGGCCATCCTTCTCTGGTCCTATGTCATAAACGTAGTAAACCCGCCGCAGTCCACTACTGTTAGGGATCTTGAGGTCCAGCTTCAGGGCATAGAACTTCTGCGCAGCAACGGTTTTACCATTGCGGGTGACGGAAACTACACGGTAGATATCACAGTCAGCGCCCCAAGAAACGAGCTGGCAGGCATCTCTGCCGCTAATTTCAGTGCTACTGCAAGCGTCGCAAACCTGAGCGCAGGGCAGAACTATATTACAGTGAATGTTTCAGGCCCGGATAATCTTACTATAGAAGATATCCGTTCTCAGAAAATACAGGTCTATGTGGATGAGCTGGTCACAGAGGAAAAACCTCTTTCCATAGCGTACAACGAACCCTCCGGGGATTTTGAGGTGACCGTGCTGGACAAAGAGTACGATCTTGTGGAAGTAAGAGGCGCCAAGTCGCTCGTGGATATGGTCACCCAGGTCCGCGTGGATGTTGACGTGACTCAGCTTGAAATCGATATCCCCCAGACGGAGAATCTTCTGGGCATAGCTCTTGATAAGGAAGGAAATATCATATCCAATGTGGAGATCACAGACAGCAGCATCGCTGTCACCTCGGTGCTCTACAAGATAAAGAATGT
Source organism: Bacillota bacterium (assembly GCA_017438085.1). Next base: position 4,366 of record JAFRWH010000240.1, on the reverse strand, counting down.
GCCCTTCAGGGTCACCTATTCGGGCGCACCCGGACTTGGCTCAAATGTAGAGAACTTTACTTATCCCACACGCATAAACATCAAAGGCCCGGCTGACATCCTGGAAGAGATCCAGGTAGTCAACGGAAAACCTCTGAATATAGAAGGAATTACTCAGGACTCCAATTACAAGGTGGAGCCCATACTCCCAAGCAATATATACCTGGCGAATTCCAGCCAGAATCTCTGGGCTCAGGTAGTTATACTGCATACAGGCGAGATCAGCTTCAACTATACGCTTGGCGAGATGAAGATCATCGGTCTGCCGGAGGACTGGACTCTGGAGTATGGGGATGAAGAGCTGCTGATCAATGTCAGCGCAAAAGGCGATCTGGACGCCATCCGTACATTGAATGCAGAGGACCTGCAGCCTCTCATGGACCTGACCGGTTACGAATCTGGTACCCAGACAGTTTCCCTGGGCACAGTTGATAAATATGAAGGAGTTGCACTTACAGTCAGCCCCAAGATTATTGTCGTAAGGATCGTTTCTCCGTATGATCTGGAAAACGAAGATCAGACTGAAGAGGAACAGACAGAAACAGAACAGACAGAAACAACGGAAACGCAGCAGACAGAGGTACAAAACAATGGGTAAGTATTTCGGAACAGACGGCTTCAGAGGCGAAGCCAATGTAGAACTCAACGCAGAACACGCATTTAAGATCGGACAGTTTATAGGCTGGTATTATTCCAAGAATCCCAGGCTTAAACGGCCTGCCGGCTACAGGGCGAAGATCGTAGTCGGAAAGGATACCCGCAGATCCAGCTACATGTTCGAGGACGCGCTGTCCGCAGGCATCGTTTCCACCGGCGCAGACTGCTATCTGCTGCATGTTACTTCGACCCCCAGCGTGGCTTATGTAGCCCGCACCGAGGACTTCGATTGTGGCGTAATGATCTCCGCAAGCCACAATCCCTACACCGATAACGGCATCAAGCTCATCAACAGCAACGGCGAAAAGATGGAAGACGAAGTCATCGACGATGTTGAAGCATATCTCGATGGAAACTTTGAACTCAAGGTCAATGGCGAGACCGCCAACAAGGTCCCCTATGCCGTCGGCGCTTCCATCGGCGAGGTCATCGATCACTCCGCCGGCCGCAACCGCTATATCGCATATCTGATCTCCCTTGCCACCACCTCCTACAGAGGTATGCGCATAGGTCTTGACACTGCCAACGGAAGCACATGGCAGATCGCAAAGAGCGTATTCGACGCGCTCGGCGCCAGAACTTACGTGATCAACAATCATCCCGATGGCATCAATATAAATGTAAACTGCGGCTCCACGCATATTGAGGGCCTGCAGAAGCTGGTGAAGGACGAAGGTCTTGATATCGGTTTCGCCTTCGACGGAGACGCTGACCGTTGCCTGGCCGTGGACGAAAACGGCAAGGTCGTAAACGGCGACGAGATCATGTACGTCTGCTCCAAATATATGAAGAGCCTCGGGACCCTCGGCGACAGCAAGGTGGTCACCACCGTAATGTCCAACTTCGGACTCTACAAGGCTCTGGATGAGCTGGGCATCGGTTATGAAAAGACCGCTGTGGGCGACAAATACGTATATGAATGCATGGTCGAGAAGGATCATCTGATCGGCGGCGAGCAGTCCGGCCATATCATCTTCAGAAATCTGGCCACCACCGGCGACGGCGTTCTTACAGCCATCAAGGTAATGCAGTGCGTTCTGGAGCAGAAGACAACTCTCTCACAGCTTGTTGAGGGTGTTACCATGTATCCTCAGGTTCTGAAGAATGTCGTGGTCACCGATAAGGACCAGACCATGAACAACGAAGGCGTAAAGGCTTCCGTAAAGGCTGCAGAGGCCAAGCTCGGCGACAGAGGCCGCGTGCTCCTCAGAAAGAGCGGCACCGAACCCGTTCTCAGAGTAATGGCTGAAGCCGATACCGAAGAAGCAGCCGAAGAAGCAGTCGACACCATGATCGCAGCAATGCAGGATCAGGGGCTGCTGGTTCGCGTCAAGTAGGAGGAAACATATGAAAGCAAAGAAAATCCCCACCATCGCAGAGATGATGGATCTCAGCTATACCATTGCCGCACCGCTTTTTGAAGGCAAGACCTACGCATGGGAAGTGCTTCCCGAGATCGAAAACTATATTCTTCAGCTCGGCCCCACACTGCCCGCAGATGAATTCGACAACCCCTCCGAGGGTGTCTGGATCGCAAAGGACGCCAAGGTCTTCCCCAGCGCTTACATAGGCAAGCCCTGCATCATAGACCACGGTGCCGAGATACGCCACTGCGCCTTTATCAGAGGCAGCGCCATCGTGGGTAAAGGCGCTACTGTGGGCAATTCCGTTGAACTCAAGAATGTGATACTCTTCGATGGCGTAGAAACTCCTCATTATAATTACGTGGGAGATTCCGTGCTCGGACACAAGGCTCACATGGGAGCAGGCTCCATAACCTCCAATGTAAAGGCGGACAGGCAGCTTGTTACCATCAAGGCGGAGGATGAGCAGATCTTCACCGGACGAAAGAAGGTCGGAGCCATGCTCGGAGACTATGCCGAAATAGGCTGCAACTGCGTTCTCAACCCCGGCACAGTGGTGGGATCCCACTCCAATGTATATCCCACATCCAGTGTCAGAGGCGTTATTCCGGCTAACAGCATTTACAAGAGCGCAAATGATATAGTGGAGAAACACGAATAGACATGATCAACGAAAGCAGGATCCTTGACAACTTCTTAGAGCTCGTACAGATCGACAGCGAAAGCGGTCACGAGCTCGCCATGGGCAACAAGCTCATAGAATTATTGGAAACTATCCCCGGCATGCAGGTCCGCGTGGAGTCTGCGGGAAGCTTCTATAAGACAAATGGCTTCAATGTTATCGGCTGGCTCGAGGGTACGCTTCCCGGCGAACCCATACTGCTCAGCGCTCACATGGATACGGTCGTGCCAGGAAAGGGCATCAAGCCCCAGATCAGGGATGGTTTTGTATACAGCGACGGCACTACCGTGCTTGCAGCTGACGATAAGGCAGGCATAGCAGAGATATTCGAAGCAATACGGACCATCACCGAGCAGGATCTGCCTCACAGAAGCACGGAGATAATCTTCTCGGTAGGCGAAGAGACCGGTCTTAACGGAGCAAAGTCCATCGATGTAAGCAAGCTTCACGCAAAGCAGGGCTATGTGCTCGATACCGGCGGCCATCCCGGCCGCATAGTAAACTGCCAGCCCGGTCAGTACAGCATTGAGGCGACTATCACCGGACGCAGCGCTCATGCAGGCAATCAGCCCGAGGAAGGCATCAGTGCCATTCAGGTGGCATCCTGCGCAATAGCCAAGATGAGGCTTCTGCGTGTGGACGAACTGACCACCTGCAATATCGGCTCCATCGTTTCCGAATATCCGACTAATATAGTTCCCGAAAAGTGCAGCGTAAAGATGGAAGTACGCAGCAGAGATGCAAAGCTTCTTGATAAGCAGGAAGCGCATGTGCGCAGATGTTTTGAAAACGCATGCAGGAAGTTCGGGGCTCAGCTGGAATACAGCAAACGCACCAAGTATCTGTCATATAAAATAGAAGATGATGCATCTGTCATCCGCGAATATGCCGAAAGCTGCAAGCGTCAGGGCGTTGAACCCAGGCTGGACGGCGCAGGCGGTGGATCCGATGCCAACATCTATAATCAGCAGGGACTTCAGTGCGTGGTAGTATCCACCGGAATGTCCGGGAACCATGCCGTGACAGAGAAGCTGAATATCGCTGAAATGAACAAGGCTGCAGAGATACTGGCAGATGTTCTGACCCATTAATATCTATATAATATAATGTAGATGGTGCTTTATCAAAGCAAAGCGCTAAAGACCGGAAAAGCCTGAAAAACAAAGGATTTCGGGGCATTGAAAAAAGTTTTAAAAAAAGGAGTTGACAAGGCGGGAGTAAGAGAGTATACTCTCGCCTTGGTTGTGCAAAGAGGCAAAAAGCTCTAAGAAACAGCGACGAAAAAAAGTTTGAAAAAACGAAAAATAGATGTTGACAAGAGCAAGGCCAAAGCGTATAATCACCAATGTTCCGCTCCTTTAGGAGCAGAGCGCAGAACCTTGAAAACATCATAGTGTAGAAATTGAGTCTTAAGAGAAAAGATCAAGTTCTTTTCAAAAGACGAAAATGTACAAAAAACAATCAGCAATGATTGGTAAGGAACAAATATGTTCCTCGTACAGATTTCTAAAAAAACAATAATTCTAAGATAACTTAGAAAAAATTAACGCAAAGCGTTATGAGTCAGATCAAAAGCCGGAAGGCTTTGGATACAAATTAATTGAGAGTTTGATCCTGGCTCAGG
>JAFRWH010000239.1 GCA_017438085.1 Bacillota bacterium | reverse complement strand
TCTTCGTGACACGGGGGCTTTTTCGTTGTCCGCAAGTTTCGTGAACGTCACGCGGCAAGCTCCAAAATTTTCGCGACGACCTCATCAATCGACAAGTGCGTCGTGTCCAACAAAATCGCGTCTTCAGCCTGAATGCAGCAACAGTCCCCATCGCTCTGGGTGACATTGGCAACCTTGCCCTTGATAAAATGCACATTGGGCAGAGCCTGGACTTTTTCAAGCACGTTCACATAGCGGCCTGGCGCCCGCAGATCGATGTAGAAGACCGTAATCTGCGTCGTCGGATGCTGCTCGGCAAAATACAGGCAATGCTTTAAGGTCGCCATGCAGCAAATATACGAGCAATAGTTCAGATGATTCTGATCACGGCTGCCAGCACACTGTAAAAAAGCGACAGAATGCGGTGTTCTGCCATCAGTTGGACGAACAATCTTTCCCTGGGTGGGACCAAAGGGGGATGCCAGACGTTCCAGCTGCATATTGGAAATGCAGTTTTTGACCGAGCCTGCACCGAGATTGGAAAGATTGGTCACATCATAGGGCTTCCAGCCCGTGGCAACGACAATCGCTCCCACGGAAAGTTCGATCTCACGAGCTTCTTCGGAAGGATCGAGCGAAGCTTTTCCCGCTATGCGCGCGTTGTCCGCCTTGGAAAGCGTGGTTATCCTGTGGGATATAAGTATTACCGTAGCCGATCCGAAGCGCTCCTCCAGAGCCTTTCTTACCTTGGCATCGGTCTCTGTATCTACAGCCGACAGGGAGTCATCGAATATCATTATCGGAGCGTTGGAGATCAGCGCCCTTGCAATAGCAGCGCGCTGCTTCTGGCCGCCGGAAAGCGTAACGCCGCGCTCTCCCACAAAGGTGTCGTAGCCCTTGGAGAAGCTCTCTACAGCCTCGTCCAGGCATGCAGCCTTTGCGGCCTCCTTAACATCCTCCCTTGTAAAGGTCCTGGATGCTATCTTTATGTTTTCTTCTATGGTCCTGGAGAACAGGAAAGGCTCCTGCAGTACCATGGATATGTTCTTGCGCAGGTGCTCTGTCCTTATCTGCCTGATATCGGTTCCGCCTATGCTTATGGTTCCGCAGCCTTCCGGCAGGTCGTACATCTTATCCAGCAGCAGCATGAGCGTGGACTTTCCCGAGCCTGTTCCGCCGAGCACGCCAAGGGTGGTGCCGGCAGGGATGGAGAAGCTTATATCGTGCAGTACTTCGGAGCTTCCCTCGTAGGAGAAGTTTACGTGGTCGAAGACTATATCCCCGGTCATGGGAGCGTCCACTGCGCCGGGCAGATCCTTTTCGACCTCCGCGTGCATAACGTGGCCTATCCTGTCCAGGCAGACGCCGGCCTTGCTCATTTCCGAGATCATGCGGCCCAGCCGTCTGATAGGCCATGCCAGCATGGAGTTGTAGGAAATGAATGCAATATATTCTCCGGAGGTGATATCTCCGCGAACGCAGAACACGCAGCCGAAAACTATCACCAGCAGTATCTGGCACATGCTGAGCATATGTTGCATGGTAAAGAACTTAGCCATAACAGCAGCAAGCTTTACCCACAGGCTGTTGTAGTGGTTGTTGAGCCTGGTGAAGCTCTCCCTCTCCTTTTCCTCCTGGGCAAAGGCTCTTACGACCCTCATTCCTGTGAGGTTTTCCTGTATGCGCGCGGACACCTTGCCTTCCATATCGTCGCACTTTTTAAAGCCGCGCTCCATCTCCTTGCGGAAGATCATAACGTAGGCCAGTATGAACGGTATGGGTATGATGGCTATAAGGGTGAGCTTTAAATTCATGGAGAACATAAAGAACAGGGAAAGCCCTATCATTATGGCTATCCTTACAACGGATACCAGCTGCTCCGCCACAAACTGGCGGACCATCTCCACGTCCGATGTGCAGCGCTGGATTATGTCTCCTGTGTGGTTCTTCATGTGCCACTCGTAGGGCAGGTGCTCTATCTGGCGGAACATGGAGTTGCGCATGGTGCGCACCAGTGTTTCTGCGCCTTTGTTGTTGAACACCCTCTGAAGGTA
>JAFRWH010000238.1 GCA_017438085.1 Bacillota bacterium | reverse complement strand
GCTTCATTCAGACCGGCTACAGCTACGGCTACCCCATGTCCTGCGTGTCCGCCCATGTCTCCGCAAGGCCGAATCACCAGACCTTGAGGAACGCGCCGCTTGAGACCCGCTTCGGAGTGGCGGCTTTCGGCATTTTCGGCTACGAGATGAACTTTGCGGATCTTCCGGCTGAAGCCATGAACGCCATAAAAGTGCAGATAGAGCTGTACAAAAAGTGGCGCAGCGTGCTTCAGTGGGGCGATTTCTACAGAGGAAGAAGTTTCGGGAGCATGCCCGTGAGCGGAGTTTCCGCAGGGGCGGCTGCAGGCATACCGGGAGCAGGAAACATACTCGAATGGACCGTCGTCAGCCCCGACCGCAGCAAAGCCGTGGGTATTATCATGCAGAACCAGGTGCTGCCCAACTGGCAGTTCCACAGCTACTTCCCCAAAGGGCTGGACCCTGCAGGCATCTACCTCCTTTACGGTCGCAAACGGAAATTCGACCTGCGCAATTTCGGAGACCTGGTCAACACCGTAGCTCCCGTGCATATAAAGTCCGAATCCCAGATACATCACATACTGGCCAGATTCGTCAAGATGGACGGCGAGACCGAAGAATGCATAAGCTCAGGCGCGGCGCTGATGAATGGCGGGCTCCACATGAAGCAGGCTTTCGGAGGCACCGGCTACAGCGAAGAGGTCCGCTACTTCCAGGACTATGCCTGCCGCATGTACTTCATGGAAAGAAGCGAATAGAACGGGTCCGGGCTTTCCCGGAGATCATTTTAAGACAAAACAAAAGGGACACATCCGGGTGTGTCCCTTTTTCTGTTGAAGCTGGTGACATAGGACAAACTATTCTAGTACAGGCTCAGCAGGCTCAGGCTGACTGCCCCGAAGTACATCCAGTACCTGAATACTCTCCGCCCGGTTATTATATTCACAGCCCAGAGAATGCAGGCGGCAAACAGCACGCACACCAGCCAGATGCTCTGGAAACGCAGAGGCGTAAAGCCGAAGCAGTCGATGTAGAGCGCCAGCTTGGAAAAGGCTATCACCGCAAAAACTGCGCTCTCCGCCAGCAGCGTAAGGCAGGCTGCGCGGAACAGGATCGGATCCTTTGTGATGCCGCGCCCGGCTTCAGCGCTGTCCGACGCCTTTGCCATGCGGGTCACCAGCCACAGCAGGCTGAAGTTCAGCGTCATGAGCTTGCAGAGCTCAAAGAAACCCTCCCTTGCATACTGAGATACTATGAAGCCCTCCGGCAGAGTGCGGGTGAACGCCCCAAACAGATATGAGGCCTGAATGACGAAAAAGCTCAGATACAGCAGAGAAAAAGCTGCGATCACTGCAGTCCAGAAGGCCACAGGAACCCTGCGGATGGCCGCGAGAGCTGCCTCTGTGCCCTCCAGCTGTCCCTTCAGAGTTTCACTCCTGAAGCGGCGGGACCCATCCATCAGCCCGAAGAGATACATGCCTACAGGCAGGCTGAAGATAAAGCGCATGACTGTTTCAGGGTCAGGCTCCCAATCGAGCCGCAGCATTTCTCCTATCTTTTCGTACCAGGCAGCGAAGCCCCTGTCCGCCGCGGAGAGCAGCTCCCCTGCGAAGATGAAAAGGCCGAGGCTCAGCACTGCCGCCAGCAGTATCCAGAAGACCGTCTCCCTGCGCCCGGGATCGGGCTCAGCATCCCGGGCAGAAGCCTCCCTGCGCCGCGATATCTGCTCTCTCAGGTGGAATGCCAGAGTCCTTATCCTCAGGAAAAAGCCTCCGAAAGGCATTACAACAAAAGCATTCAAAGCATCCATCGGAAGATAGCGGCTGCTTTCTCCCGCAAGCAGTTTTCCGCTCCGCGAGAGTATCCACCACACCGCAAAGATGTGTACGAAGAGCACCAGCTGGTAATCATCCCAGACCCTGCAGAAGCTGTACTCTGCGCTCTCCCAGCCTCCTGCAAGAGGCGGCACAAGACAAGTCCCTCCGAAATATATGCCGTATTGCCTCAGATCCTGCACGAAAAGCGAAAATGTGCAGACCGCAAAGCAGCCCAGCCACACCAGGCTCTCCCTGCTCCTTGAGACCCCCTTTTGAATGGCCTCGCAGAGCAGCACCAGCAGCGCTGCCGTAAGCAGCAGTTCCAGCGGCTTTGTCCATATACCGGTCCAGGCATACGCCATGACATAGCTGAGCAGCGCACAGATCAGGCCTGTCCTCGTGGCGCTGAAGGGCTCCCTTAAAGCCGCCGCGGGCAGCACATCCCTTTGGACCGCCCCTATGCTGCCATCAGGCATCACTATATTCTTCTCCCCTGTCTCCATAATCATCCTCCTCGTCCTCCCTGTACTCCAGCAGGTCCCCCGGCTGGCACTGAAGCACATGGCACAGCGCCATGAGCGTTGAAAACCGTATAGCCTTCGCCTTGCTGTTCTTCAGTATCGAAAGGTTTGCCGGAGTGATCCCTATGCGCTCTGCCAGCTCGCCGGCGGATATTTTGCGCTTTGCCATCATCACATCGATGTTAACGATTATCCTCATGGCAGCCTCCTAGATAGTCAGATCCAGCTCTGTCTTCATGTCGATAGCCTGTCTGAAGCAGTTCTTTACTATGCGCACGATAAGCATCATAAAGGCTGCGGCGATGGCAACGACAAGGAAAGGCCAGGCATATGCGGCGCTGAGAAGGCAGACCGCAGCGGCCCCTGCACAGCACCAACTGATGGTCCTCAGCAGTTTTACGGTATCCTCCGTGAACACCCTTCCCGCCTGGATGTTCTTAAGAAGCCTGTAGAGGGCCCAAAGACAGATCCAGGCGCATATGCTGCCGGAAGCGACGGTCGCGGTGAACATTACGTAGTACTGCCACTGGAGCTGCGTACGGAGTTCAAAGTCAGGCGCTATCCAGCCCCAGACGGTCCATATGTCCAGGGCCAGCAGTATAGCGGCAAAAACAAAAACGCAGGCTATTGAAAGTTTAATGCTCTTATCCTTTGTCCATTTCATGATGAGGAGCTCCTTTTTAACGGCTCCGCCCCTTGAGAAGGCAGAGCCCAACACTTGGTCGACAAGCATACAATAATTCAAGTCAGATCGTTTGTCAAGAATTATTTATTGTTTCTCGATAAATTATTTTCGATTTTCAAAACAAGACGGCTTTACTGAACCACCGATTTCGCATAGTCAGGACAGTATATACAGGGCTTTTTCTTTCGACAGCTCTGTGGTAAAATAAATTGTTTATGAAATTCGATTCAGCAGGGCTAAGCCCGGGGAGAATATCAATGAAATATCATGAATTGGGAAGATCAGGAATAGAAGTATCAAGACTGGCTCTCGGCACCTGGGGTCTGGGCGGCGGCAGCGTATGGACTGACGGAGACAAGAGCCCCTCGGATGTATTGAATCTGCTTTCGTTTGCCAGAGACAGGGGCGTCAACTATATAGACACCGCACCGGTATACGGCACCGGCGTCAGCGAAGAGCTTCTGGGCCTTGCGCTTCAGATGGACGGCCTTCGTAAGGATTTTGTGCTCCAGACCAAGTGCTCGCTCAACTGGCGCGGAGAAGGCGGCAATTTCCACTACGAACGCGACGGCTATACCGTCAATAACGATACATCAAAGGCCGCAGTCAAAAAAGACGTTGAAGACAGCCTAAGGCGACTTAAGACCGACTATATCGACAGCATAATCGTGCACTACGTCTGCAAGTCCTGGCCTGTAGAAGAGACAGTCGAAGGCCTTGAAGAACTCAGAAAAGAAGGAAAGATCAGGACTTACGGCCTTTCAAACAGCCAGCCGAAAGATCTGGAGGACTACCAGGCTGCCGGAGAAAAGTATAAGGCAGAAGGCAGCAGCGGCACCTCTGTAGTGCAGGAATTCTTCAGCCTGCTCAGCCCGTTCCACGGAAGGGACTACTTCCCTGTCTGCAGCAAGTACGGCACCACCTTCCAGGTGTACGGCGTGCTGGAGGAAGGCTATCTTACCGGTCCCGAATTTCTGGAAAAGGAATTCAAAAAGACGGATATAAGGGCACGCATCCCCTGGACGGCAGAGGACAAAAAGGCAGGCATTCTCCGCTATTTCGAGGCAGTGAAACCTCTCTGCGAAAAGTACAGCTGCAGCTATGCCCAGTTGGCTCTGGCATGGGCCCTGGCTCAGTACGAAAACATGAGCCTGCTGGTGGGAAGCCGGTACATCTTCACCCTCAGCGACAGCATCAACGCGGTGGATCTGAAGCTGGATCCCGCCGACATCGCCTTCATTGAAGAGACTGTAAAGGATATTCAGGAAGAAGTCCTGGACAAATAAGGAGAACGAATGAAACTTAAGCTCAACGATATTATCTGCGGCTTCAGGGTAACTGCAGTGCGCCCCTCTGCCGAGCTGGGCGGAACCATGTACCAGATGGAGCACGAAAAGACCGGCGCACAGCTGATCTGGATGGACAGCGGCGTCTCCAACAAGCTCTTTTCAATAGCTTTCAAAACTATTCCGGAGGACTCCACCGGCGTGTTCCACATACTGGAGCACTCTGTGCTGGGCGGTTCGAAAAAGTATCCCGTAAAGGAACCCTTCGTGGACCTTCTCAAGAGCTCCATGAACACCTTCCTTAACGCCATGACCTTCCCGGACAAGACCATGTACCCCGTATCCAGCCGCAACAGGCAGGATTTCCTGAACCTGACAAGCGTGTATCTGGACGCGGTTTTTGCGCCCCGCACACTGGAGACACAGGACATATTCCACCAGGAGGGCTGGCACATAGAGCAGGATGAAAACGGAAAGCTCAGCTACAAGGGCGTGGTCTTCAACGAAATGAAGGGCGCCATGTCCGACAAGGAGGAGATGATACGCCAGCGGCTCCAGGAGATGGTATTCCCTGATACCTGCTACGCCTACAATTCCGGCGGCGAGCCCACTGTCATCCCATCTCTCACTTATGAAAACTACATCGCAAGCTATAAAAAATACTACCACCCCACCAATTCGAGGATATTCCTGGACGGTGACGTGCCTCTTGAGGACACGCTGGCGCTGATCGACAGCTATCTTAAGGATTACGACCGCCTGGAGGGGCTCCCCGATGTGACGCTGCAGCAGCCAGTCAAGGTTCAGGCGGAGAACGAATACGAGCTGCCCCAGAGCGAAAGCCCGGAAAACAAGACCTACGTCAGCTTTTCAAAGATCATCGGAAGCTGGGAGGACAGAGTAAAGCTTATAGCGGCGGATGTTCTTTGCAGCGCGCTGGGTTCCTTCAATGAAGCGCCTGTAACCAAGGCCGTGCTGGAGCCGGGTCTTGCAGAAGACTTTGAGATGTACGCAGACGGCGGCATAGCCCAGTCTGTATTCACCTTCATCGCAAAGAACGTAAAGGACGGCAAGGAGCAGGAGCTTCTCGACGCCATACGCGCTGCGGCTAAGGAACAGTTTGAGGGCGGGCTGGACCACGGCCTCATCGAAGCCTACATCAACCGCCTGGAATTCAAGACCAGAGAAAACGAAGAGCCTCAGGGCTTAAGAAGAGCCATAGGCTCCATGTCCGGCTGGCTCTACGGCGGAGACCCCATGCTGTACCTTGAAAACGACAAGGTATTTGCAGACCTCAGAAAAATGCTCGACGAGGGCTATTTCGAGAAGCTGCTCTCAGAGATGCTTCTTGATGACAATACCGGGGCGCTGCTCTTCAGCAGGCCTTCCCACAGCCTCGGAGACGAGCTCAGAAAAGCTGAAGAGGAAAAGCTCGATGCTATCGCAAAAAGCTGGACCGAAAAGGACTACGAAGAAAACCGCAGGATGAACAGCCAGCTGACCGCCTGGCAGCAATCTGAGGATACTCCCGAACAGAGCGCGACCATACCCGTGGTAGAGCTGTCCGAGGTCAGCGAAGAGCCCGACTACCCCATCACGGAACAGAAGGAGCTCGGCGGGATCACCCTGCTTTACCATCCCCTGCCCACCAACGGAATCGCGCACATCAACCTGTACTTCAACCTGTCAGGCCGCAGCCTGGAGGAGCTTGAAAAGATCAGCTTCCTGGGCAGCATTCTCGGGGAACTCCCCACGGAGAACTACAGCGTTTCCGAGCTCGAGAAGGAGATCAAAAAGTACCTGGGACGCATGGAGATGAAGCTGGCAGTGGCCTCAAAGAAGGGCGAGACCGAAAGCTGCACACCCATGATGGCAGTAAGGATAAGCCTGCTGAAGGAAAATCTTCCCCACGCCGCAAGGCTGCTGGAGGAGATACTGTTCAGAAGCGATTTCAGCCGGCTGGACAGCATCAGGGATATCATGATACAGGAGAGCAACGATGCCAAGGAGGCTCCTGTGGGAGCAGGCCATGCGCTGGCAGCCTCCATCGCAGGCTCCGGCTACAGCGCGGAGAATGCAGTGCTCAGCGCCACCTCCGGCTACGGCCACATAAGCTGGCTCAGCGATTTTGCGGACCACATCGATGACAGACTGGAGGCTTTCGCAGCCTTCCTCAAGGATGCCATCAGCAGCGTGTTCTGCAGCAGCGCCCTTACCGCAAGCCTGGCCTGCACAGAGGAGCTGGACCTGACGCAGCTGATATCCATATTCCCCGAAGGCGAAAAGCCCGCAGAAAGCAGCTGCTACAAGGCGGAGCTTCCCAAGAAGAGCGCATATGAGATCCCTGCTCAGATTGGCTTCAGCGCCCAGGCTGCAGTGCTTTCCGGCCTCGGAGAGGAGTACAGCGGCAGCATGAATGTGGCTTCCCAGATACTGACCTACGGCTATCTGTGGAACATGGTGCGCGTACAGGGCGGAGCCTACGGCACCGGCCTCAGGGCCGGCATCAAGGGCAGCATCTACAGCTACTCATTCAGAGACCCCTCCCCTGCCAAGTCCATTGAGATCAATAAAGGCCTGGGAAGCTACCTCAGAGGAATAGCCTCATCCGGCGAACCTCTGGATAAATTCATTATCTCGACCATTGCTGCGACCGAGCCCCTTAGAGGCGTAAGGGCAGAGGCCGTGCTGGTGGATTCAGACTGGTTTTCAGGGCTCAGCAGAGAGGATATAAGGCGTCAGCGCACGGAGATACTCAGAACAACACCTGCGGATCTAAACAAATGCGCGGACATTCTCGACAGATTCGCCGAAAATGCTGCTGTATGCCTTGTGGCCAATAAAGCTCTGATCGAAAACAGCCCGGAGCTGACCGTGCTGAAATAGCGGAAAAACATTTTAAGAAGGGAAAGGCCGGACGGCCTGAAAAACAATGGAAAAGCTCAATGTCTGTCTTTTGAACGACTCCTTCCCGCCCTTCATCGACGGGGTGGCGAATACAGTCGTAAATTATGCCGACGAGATACAAAAACTCGGCGGAAGTCCCGTGGTGGTCACCCCGGAGAACCCGGAAGCCCACGATGGGGATTTCAGCTACCCGATATACAGATACCCCGCCATCGACGTGCGCAAATTCGTCGGCTACTATGCGGGCTATCCCTTTGCGCCATCCGTGGCCCAGAAACTTAAGGATCAGGGCATACAGATAATGCACTCCCACTGCCCCATAGCATCCACCATGATGGCCAGGGGCTTCAGGGACATAGTAAAAACGCCCCTGATACTTACTTACCACACCAAATTCGACATCGATATCGAAAACATCGTAAGCAGCAGGCTGCTCCAGGAGGGCGCGGCCAGGCTGCTGGTGGACAATATCAATGCCTGCGATGAGGTCTGGACCGTAAGCAGAGGCGCTGGCGAAAACCTGCGTTCCCTGGGCTACGAGGGAGACTATATAGTAATGCAGAACGGCGTGGACATGCCAAGAGAACGCCTGCCGGAGGAGGAAACTGCAGAGTATCTTAAGGATCAGGACCTGCCCCGGGGGCTTCCCGTCTTCCTTTTCGTAGGAAGGCTGATGTGGTACAAGGGCATAAGGATAATCATCGATGCGCTGGCTGCTCTCAGATCCCAGGATATAGATTTCCGCATGGTGTTCGTGGGCAAAGGCCAGGACGAAGCGGAAATAAAGGACTATGTGCGCCAGTCCGGTCTGCTTGGGAATACTGTTTTCACAGGTCCTATCTACGACCGCAGAAAGCTCAGCGCCTGGTACTGCAGGGCGGATCTGTTCCTCTTCCCCTCCACCTTTGACACCAACGGTCTGGTGGTAAGGGAGGCGGCAGCCAGATCTCTTGCATCGGTGCTGATAAAGGGCAGCTGCGCCGCTGAAGGTGTAACGAATGGCGTGAATGGCTTCCTGGTGGACGAGAATGCGGCCAGCATGGCTGTGCTCCTTGCAAGGATAATCGACAGGAAGGAACTGATGCGCAGCGCCGGAGAAAGAGCGGCTTCCGACCTCTACATCTCCTGGGCCGATGCCATAAAAGCAGCATACGAGCGCTATCCGGAAGTGATAGAAAACTACAAAGCCGGCAAGTACAAAAAGTCGCTGAGACCTTCTGACGGACTCTTCAAGCTGAGCGCCGAAATGATGGACTCAGTCAACCGCTTCTACGAGCGGCAGAATAACATTCGCCGGCTGCTGGATCCTGACGAGATCAGGGACAGACTTAACCAGCTGGATGCCAATGCCACACAGCTCCTGAACCGCTTTGAACTGGGAGACCTGGACTATCTGGGCAGAAGCAAGCCCAAGGAAAATCCCGGCAGCCCCAAGACGTCTCAGGAGATACAGGACAAATATCTGTAGCAAGTAAAGACCCGCCTGCAGAGCTTACTCTGAAGCTTAACAGGCGGGTTTTATGATGCTTATAACATGCCGCGCTACGGCCCAAACCTCTACAATATATCCGCGATCCTGGAAAGTATAGAGGCGGCTTCGCTGCGCCTGATGTACTGATCCGGCTTGAAGCTCTTGTCCGCATAGCCGTCGACTATGCCGCTTTTTGCCAGAATGTCGATGTTTTCAAAGTATTCGCTCGCCGCCACATCCGTGAGCTGGTCCTCCGCATCGGTCTTATAGAGCTCCTTCGGCAGCGCTCTTGAGAAATAGAACGCCATTTCGGCTCTGGTCACCGGCTGGTTCATCATGTTGTCGAATCGGTCGTCGGTGATGCCTTTTTCCTTAGCATAGTCAACATAGGTCTGATACCAGACTGTGTCGCCGTCCTTAAGCTCCGTCTCATCCTTTTCCCACATGCTTCTGAGCCTGCATGCCAGAGTTATGGCCTGAGCGTGAGTAAGGCTCGAATCCGGAGAGAACCGGTCGTAGGAAGTGCCCTCGATCAGGCCTTTTGCGTAGGCATCGAACACAGGCTTCTTATACCAGACACCATCTGTCACATCTTCAAAGGGCAGGGACGTGATCCTTCCGATGTTACCTGTCATCACAAAGCCGCGAGGCTCCGGCTCAGTAAACTCTCTGCCCTCTTTTATGGCGGCTTCCGCTCTGTCCAGCCAGGCTCTGATCTCCTCGTAAAAATCCAGAGAAGCATGGCCTTTGGACACATCTGCAGTGCTGCAGTCGCCCTCCACCTCCACGCCCATTACGGCTCTGAGTGTGATTCTGGTGCTGTCGCCCTGTATCAGAGCCCTGTAACCTTCTATACCCTCAAGTATCTCCTCAGGGCTTTCCTCAGAATCGAGGCTGTTGGCATCCTGGGCTTCCGGTGAAGAAGCATCGAATACTATTCTGAAAAACCTGTAGCCATCTCTGTTGAACATGGAGTAGCTAAGCTTGCCGGCGTCATCTCCAAGATCATTCTTTACGATCGACAGAGGATCGTTTTCGTCGTCGCTCACAGGGATCTGCAGCGCCTGCTTCAGTTCCCCGGCAGTGCGGAATCTGAATTCCTTAGCTGACGAAACATACTTTTCACCATCTATTTCGACAGGCGTAAGTCCTTCCTTTTCGTAATCGATCACCACCGGTTCTGCCGGCTCATCCCCCTCAGGCTGAAGCAGGGCCTGAAGCGCTTCCTCCGATATATAGGTCGTGATAACAACTCTCCCTATGCCGTTCTCGTCGAAGCCGAATTCGTATACAGCTTTGCCGCAGCCTGCAAGAGCAAACAGCAGGACTATGCAGAGCAGAGACACGGCTATCTTCCTGACAGACATTTAAGCCTCCTTTTTGCCCTCGCAGGCATTCAGCTTTTCAAACATGTTGCAGTAGAGCTCCATGGCGGGCAGCATTACTGCCTCTTCGATGTGGAAATGGGTGTTGTGATGGGGTCCCCTTCCGCCGGCGCCAAAGCTCATGTAGGTAGCCTTTCCGCCCTGCCGCTGGACCTCCTTCATCATGAAGCACACATCCTCTGCGCCGCCGCCTCCTGGCTCCTTGCTGATGGGCGTCATTTCTTTGATGCCTTCTATGCCCTTGGCGCACTCGATGGCAAGATCCACCATCTCCTGGTCGCAGGCCGCATCTATGGCGTGGCCCTTAAGGCTGCATTCGAAGCCGCAGTTGTACATGGCTGCAGCGCCTTTGCATACCTCCAGCACGCGCTTGTACATGTATTCATTGATTTCTTCGGTCTGTCCGCGCACCTCGCCTATAAGCACAGCTTCGTCGCAGATGACATTTCTTCCGGGACCGAAATGGCCGGCGCCGATGTTGACTCTGCTGTAGCCCTTGCTGTGGCGGGATATGGAATAGCAGCCGATTAGGGCAGTCGCTGCAGCCAGCGCAGCGTTGTTGCCCTTTTCGGGACTGCCGCCCGCATGAGATGCTTCGCCTGTGAACTTCAGATCCAGCTTATAAGTGAAGGCGTGATCCTTGCTGCCTCCGCAGCAGACACCCAGCTCCTTTCCTGCGCCCACATGGCCGCCGAAGAGGTAGTTTACGCCATCGAGTATGCCGCTTTTTGCCATGGATTCGCCACCGCGCACGCCTTCCTCTGCGGGCTGGAAGATGACCAGGATCTTTCCGCAGAGTCCATCGAGACGGCCTGCAAGAGCGCTGACTACGCCCACGCCTATGGCGGTGTGCGAGTCGTGTCCGCAGGCATGCATCAGATTAGGATGCACGGAAGCAAAGCCTTCCTTTCTTGCAAAGTGCTCGGGATCCTCGGTCTCGCCCACATCATTGCAGTCCATGTCCACGCGAAGAGCAGAAACAGGACCGGGGCGGCCAGTGTCGAGTATGGCGACGCAGCCTGTG
>JAFRWH010000016.1 GCA_017438085.1 Bacillota bacterium | reverse complement strand
GTCTTGCAGGCGGCGGAGCCAAGTCACCCATCTGGTCACAGATCCAGGCTGACGTTTACGGATTCCCCGTTGAGACAGTCAAGGTTGCCGACTGCGGTATCGTCGGTGCTGCCGTACTCGGCGCTGCAGGCGCAGGCATCTACAATTCCATCGAGGAAGGCATCGAGGCAATGGTACATACAGGCGGCATGATCGAGCCCAATATGGCAAACCATGCTATCTACAATGACTGCTTCGGTGTATTCAAGGATGCGTTCTTCGCTCTTCGCGACGCCAAGGTATACGACAAGCTCAGCGAAGTAGTCCGCAAGAACTGGGGCTGATAGATTTTTCAGAAAACAGAATGTGGATGGGGGCATCATTGCCTCCATCCGCTTTTTTAAATATCCTTACCCTTTACCGCGTTGATGTGCTATAATCTACAATATGTTTTTCAGAAAGCTCAGGAGTTTTATGCGACATGGTAGACAATCAACTGCTTTCAAAACTGGGTGAAGTAATAATGCAGCTGTCCCGGATGCTTCTTTCCTATTCGGAAAAGGACCAGCTGCCGACGAACCAGACCCTGGCAAAGGAACTGAATGCCGGCGTCGGCACCATACAGTCAGCCTTTAAATATTTTGAAGAGAACGGCGCGCTGTCCCTGGCCTCCCACGGCCATCAGGGGACGGTGATAGAGACCATAGATTATATAAAGCTCTTCAAATGCAATCCCACGCTGTGGATCACAGGCGAAATGCCCCTTCTCTATTCCACCGCGCTGGAGGGCCTTGCGACTGCGCTTTACAAAGAATTCGACAGGGCGGATGTTCTGCTTAAGCTCACTTATGTAAGGGGCGGCAAAACAAGGATCAACTATCTGAAGGAAGACAAGGTCGATTTCACCGTCTGCTCCCGCATGACGGCGGAGGAGGCCGTGGCCAAGGATCCTGGCCTGGAGATACTGATGTCCCTGGGTCCCAAGACCTATGTGCCCTTCAGCGGCATCTTCTTCAGCAGGCCCGGCTGCAGCGAGATCGAAGACGGCATGAAGATGGGCGTAGACATGGATTCCATGGATCATGTGAAGCTGAATCATCTGGCTGCCGGAGAAAAGAAGGTGGATTTCGTAAGGCTCAAATATTCGGAGATCATTCCGAAGATAGTCAGCGGCGAGATCGATGCCACAGTGTGGTCCTTCGATAACATCAGGACATCCGAGATGGAGAAGTGCTATCTGGTGCCCGCTGCCGGCGAGCTGGAGAAAAAGATCGCCCCCGCCGAGGAAGCCGTGCTCCTTATAACAAAGGATCACTACGCGAAGAACCTTATCCGCGCAGTCCTGGATATCGAGGACATATGCCGCATCCAGAAGGCTGTTATAGAAAGAAAGCTGATACCGTCATATTGATGATGCATAAAAAGGCAATATTAAGGCCTGCCCCGGGAGAACCCCGGTGCAGGCCTTTTCTAATTCGGCTTATAGGACAAAACGTGTTGGTAAAAAGTCTTGTAAGCCTTGCAATCACTGGGTAAATTGGGGT
>JAFRWH010000237.1 GCA_017438085.1 Bacillota bacterium | reverse complement strand
TGTAGAATGGCTGGCCGTAAAGAACGCGAAGTTCACCGATATTGACTGCATCGGCGGGGTCGTCGTTGATGGTGCGCAGTATGCCGACGATTGTTGAATCGAAGAGGCCTTTTGCCTCCGCATCCAGCAGCAGCTTAACAAAAGCGGCCTCATCAAAAGACTCTTCGCCCCTGTCTGAAGCCGTGATGATGTTTATGAGCAGCTCCCCGGTCCGCATCCCCTGCCTTAAGGTTATACTTCTGAGAAGACCTGTGTGAAACTTCTTGTGATAAACAGAATATTCATTCTGTAAACAAAATGACTTTACGAGGCTCTGGACCTTTGTAAAGTCCTTCGGAACTATCTGGCAGAAGCCTGCATCCACGATGGACATGAAGCTGCCTTTCTTGTGCATTCCAAGCTCCATTGGGCCATCCTTGTGCTCGTCCCCGAAGGTGAATTCCATCTTATTGCGGTAGTAGTACCTGGCATTGCAGGGAACGAATTCTTCTAAAAGCGCAGGGTCAAAGCCCGCACCCTTAAGAAGTGAGCGGACCTGCTTTTCCTTTTCGGCGCACTGTGCCTCGTAGGGCAAGCCCTGATAAGTGCATCCGCCGCATTTTTCGGCCTGGGGACAGACCGGAAGATCATTCATAATCATGAGCCGCCCTCCTAAAACTGTCCGTATTTATCGTAGAAAATCTTTTTATATTCAGGGAAACGGTCTTCTTCTATGGATCTTCTTATATCCTCCATAGTCTTGACCAGAAAATGCAGATTGTGCTCCGAAAGCAGCATGGCGCTGAGTATCTCCTCAGATTTGTAGAGATGCCTCAGATATGCCCTGCTGTAGTTTCTGCATACATAGCAGTCGCACTCGGGATCCAGGGGGCTGTCGTCCTTTTCGTAGCGCGCATTCTTTATGTTCACCTTGCCATGACTGGTCATGGCTCTTCCATGACGGGCTTCCCTTGTGGGAAGCACGCAGTCGAACATGTCTATGCCCCTTTCCACACCCTCAAACAGATAGTCGGGAGTACCTACACCCATCAGATATCTGGGCTTGTCCTCAGGCAGCTCGTCCACGCAGTCATCCAGCACATCGTACATCAGCTCAGCCGGTTCGCCAACGGAAAGGCCGCCTATTGCATAGCCCGGAAGGTCCAGATCCACGATCTGCTTTGCGCTTTCGCGGCGCAGGTCCTTATATGTGCCCCCCTGCATGATGCCGAAAAGCGACTGCGTTTCTATGTCCTTATGAGCTGCCTTGCAGCGCTTGAGCCATCTTGTGGTAAGGTTCAGAGAATCGTAAACATAACGCCTGTCAGCAGGCCAGGGAGCGCATTCGTCGAAGGCCATTATGATGTCCGATCCGAGAGCATTCTGGACTTCTATGCTCAGCTCGGGAGTGAAGAAATGCTTGGAACCATCGATATATGAGCTGAATCTGACGCCCTCTTCTGTGATCTTACGCATCTTTCCGAGAGAAAAGACCTGAAAGCCGCCGGAATCCGTAAGAATAGCGCCGTTCCAGTTCATAAACTTGTGGAGCCCGCCCAATTCTTTTATGAGCTGGTGACCCGGTCTGAGGTACAGATGATAAGTGTTACTCAGAATGATATGAGCTCCTTCATGTCCTAGCCCGGCCACATCCTCCGGCTTCATGGCCTTTACTGTGGCCTGTGTGCCCACAGGCATGAAAACAGGAGTCTGCACATCTCCGTGAGGAGTATGCAGCACCCCTCTTCTGGCTTTGGTCCTGCTGTCCTTCTTAAGCAGTTCGTATCTTACAGCGTGCTTTTCACTCATTGTATAGCATGCTCCTTCAAAAACTGAGTCCACTGGGGATAATACTTTGCGAATATATGAGTGCTGTCTGCGGTGTAATCCTTCTTAAGATAACCCCGCTCATCATCGAAGATCTCATTAACATTAACATAAAATGTCTGAATGTTATCCGCATATGATGCGATGGCTTCGTTGATGGCATTAAGCTTTTTGTTGTTGTATGTGCTGTCGGTGTCGGACCTGGCAGCTGCAAGATGGATATTTGCCTCGAGAAATATCGGCGCATTGGGCTGAGTGCGCTTTACAGTATCTATCAGCTTGCCGAATTCGCTCTTGATAGCGCTTGTGCCGTAGCCGCACTCGTTGATCCCAAGGCAGATATATATCTTGCTGAACTGATTGAGGGATATAAGATCGGAGAATACTATGGATCCAATGCCCTCCACATCCAGCGGCGCATTATTTATATTGAAAACGCTGAGTCCTGTATTGCAGTACCAGTAGGCTCCTTCGATATTTCCGTAATACATAAGGCCTACAAAGCGGGAATCTCCTATAAACAAGGCATCCTTGAACCAGTCGTCCCCGGCGCTGACAAAACTCTTTACGCTGCTCTTGTCGAAGCTTTCGGGAGCCGCATGGACAAGCTTAAGCTCGGGCTTTACATTTTCAGGCGCCTGGATCTCTGACGACACCCCGGTTAGATTGTTCTCCGAATTGAGCCCCTCCGTATTGCCCTGATCAATGCTGTCCTCCGGCTTCTGTTCGGCCGTATTGTTCAGAGAAGCATCTTCACTGCTCTGTTTTATTTCCGGAGGAGCAGTAAGATCCCCGAGACTGTCATCGTATTCCACCGGAGGCAGTATCACATCACTTTCGGTCTCCCTCGGATCCGCAGCATTTGCCTCCCGTATATCCTCGCCCGTGGTCTTAGGCCCTCTCCGGTCTGTCCCCGGAACTATGTAATTGTCAAAGCTGCATCCTGCAAAAAGCCATAAGGCAAGCAGCAGGCAGACAGCGCTGATCGTTTTCCTTTTCATTTTTTTGCTTCCCAAATTGCAGAAAACTCTGCCCGGGATCCCCTTTTTTAAATGTTTAAAACCTGAAATACAGGAACGGATCGTTCAGACCCATGTACAGGCAGTATATCGATACCCCCAGCATACCCGCAAGCACCGGATAAACTATCCATTTTTCCTTAAAACTCAGATAAAGCTTCTTAGGAAGCTCTGTAGATGCGAAAATACCCAGTCCAAGCAGCCACCAGTAGGTCTTAAGAGCCGTAAGCCAGTCCCCCGGCCTCACATTTATTCCGCCTATGCCTATCAGGCGGCCCAGCAGAGTCATGCACTGAGGGAGGCTCTCTATGGCAAAGAACATCCATGTGACGCCTATCACCACCAGGCAGTAGATGTGTCCTAACGCCCTGTGCTCTTCCAGCTTCTGTCCCAGTCCAAGCCTTTCGATGGCTATGAAAACGTAGAGCAGCAGCCCCCAGAGTATGAAGTTCCAGTTGGCTCCGTGCCAGAAGCCCGTACAGAGCCACACGATAAGAAGATTCAGGTAGGTGCGTAGCTTACCTCTGCGGTTTCCACCCAGCGGAATATAGAGATATTCCCTGAACCAGCTGCCGAGGGTCATATGCCAGCGCCTCCAGAACTCGGAAACGCTTACGGAACAGTATGGACTGTCGAAGTTGGTGGGAAGCTCAAAGCCTATCATGCGCCCCAGACCTATCACCATCAGGGAATAGCCCCAGAAATCCAGATAGAGCTGAAGGCTGAAGGCCATTACCGCCAGCCACGCATAAGGCACTGACAGCGAATCATATCCTATAGTAGTTGCATCGTTCCAGAGCCCTCCTATCTGGTTGGCCAGGACTACTTTCAGCGACAAGCCTATTACAAATACCCTTACGCCGTCAATGATGCGGGGCAGCTTGTACTGGCGGTTCCTCAGCTGAAACTGCACATCGGAAAAGCGTACTATAGGCCCTGCTATAAGCTGGGGGAACATGATTATGTACGCGCCGAGACGCAGGAAGCTCTTCTCCGGCTTTACCTTCAGAGTGTATGCATCTGCAAGATACGACACGGTTTGGAAGGTGTAGAAGCTTATGCCTATGGGAAGCACCAGCTGGAAAGGCAGCAGATGCAGGAAATACGAGTATTTAAAGAAAATCAGCCAGCCGAAATTGAAAACCAGCGAAAGCACGAACCAGAACAGCCGCCGTTTACCGTTCTCCCGCAGCTGTATGCCCGCAATGTAATTGAAAACAAGCGAGATGATTATCAGCAGTATGTAAAGCGGCGTCTTAAGATTTCCGTAGGAATAAAACACCAGACTAAAGCCAAAAAGGCATACATTTCTGTACTTTTCGGGGCACAGATAGTACGCCAGAATGAATGCAGGCAGAAATTTTAGTAAAAAGTCAAAACTGCTGAATACCATTTGCCTTGTTCAGTCCTTCTGATAACAAGACAGTATAGCATAGAACGCGACTTTATTCCACAATATATGGTGGT
>JAFRWH010000236.1 GCA_017438085.1 Bacillota bacterium | reverse complement strand
GTTTCTTCAAGACCGCTCCTTTCTGCACTGCAAAAATGCGTGCGGTTTATTCACGGGTATTATAGTATATCATATATTTCCTAAAATTTTGTGATTTTTTCTCCGCATTGTGTTATTATAAGTACAGCTAATGTCGGTTATATTTTTTTTGATGTGATTTAGTAAGCAATACTAAAGGAGATGTTACAATGAGGATTCGCAGGGATGATATTTTATCCGGCGAGGATATCCAACTGATCGCCAGCTGTTCTGATGCTTTTGCCCATCCCGCAAGGGTAGAGATCTTCAGGTTCATTTATACGGAGAACCTGCAGCGCCGCATGGTCTGCAACAAGGATCGTGTTGCGGAATTCGATTACTCTCAGGCGACTATTTCCCAGCATCTTAAAAAACTGGTGGTTTCCGGCCTTGTAGACACTCAGAGCAAAGAGACCAAGACTTATTATTTCGTAAACATTTCTGTTCTGGGCAAGTATCTCAATTCCATCCGAAAGCTCAATTCCCGCCCGGAAGCGGAGAGCTAGGACATGGCCAAAAACAGCAATGACCCTGCATGGCGCAGGGTCATTTTTCTTTTGCCTGAATACCGGTTGATGCAGCGGATCTTACAGCAAGCGCTCTCAGTCAAACACCGGCTCCGGGTCTTCCGAAACGCCTGACGCGCGCCGTATTTTACCAGTCGAATTTTCTTTCCAGCATTATGATGTGGTTCTCGGGAATGGCAAAGCCCTTTGCGCGGAGGGCTTCCCTTATATCCTCGCGGACTGAGGGATACATGCAGGTGAACTTGGGCAGCCCGCTTTCAGCAAACTTTGCCATGGCAAATGCAAGGCAGAGCTCCAGATCGCCTCCGATCACGCCTATATGCAGCGCGTGCTTTCTCATGTAACGGCCGCCGAGCACTGCAACATTGCTTCCGCAGGCATAGACGAAGCCCTGATCCGCCAGCCATGCGCAGACCTGCTCATTCAGGGGCACATAGGTCCTGTTGAAGCAGATATAATTCTGATAACCCTCTGCGTACGGCCTGATCAGCTCGTAAGCCCTTGCGCCATCCGTCACCTTCTCAAAACCGAAAGCCTCCTCGGGGCTTTTGCCTGCGGGAGCTGCGAATTCGGGCCTGAATTCCTCTTTAAGAAGATTGGCTTCCTGAGTCTGAACTGCCACGGAAAGACCGAACTTTTCGCCGAGATGCTTGGACCTGACGTTTGTAAGGCCTGTATACATCCTCAGCGCGTTCAGCTTGTTCTCCTCGCAGATCTCAAGCGCCTTTTTCCAGATGGCATTGCCTGCTCCCCTGCCCTGATATTCCGGCAGAACGCGCAGGGTTTCCATCCAGCCGCTTCCGTCGCAGAGGAAGCCCACATGGTCCACGCCTGTGATCTTTCCGTCCTCTTCGGACACCAGCAGTACGCCCCTCTTCGGATCCTTAAAGTTCTCTTCCACATCCGGCAGATAATAATGCCCGGGGAAAACCGTCTTTTCAACTTCTATCATAGCCTGATATTCATCAGGTTTTGCGACGCGGCAGATAACAGCCATTTCATATCCTCCCTTTGATTCAATAAAAGAGCGATCCAAGCCTTGCCAGGACCGCCCGGATAATGCTCTGTTCAATTTTACACTAAAGCGCTGCACTTCGCCAGCAAAATCGCCCTTTTCTTTACAAATTGATGCTGCTGGTGAGAACTACGTTCAGAGTCATCTCCTGCTTATCGCGAATGATGGTCAGTTCCACGCTTTCGCCCACTTTGTATTTTATCAGCAGGCTGTTTATCTTGTTCATGCTGTTGACCTCTGTTCCGTCTACCTTCAGGATTATGTCGCCCTGCTTCATGCCGGCAGCCTCGGCGCCGCCGTTTTCGCTGACAGCCTGAACATAGATGCCGTGGTCGACGCCGAAATACTCTATCAGCTGATCTCCTGTGAACCTGGTCTGGTCTCTGAGCGCGGTGCCGCTGATGCCGATGTAACGGTCCACGAAGGCGCCGGTGGCCTTGATCTCTTCAACTATGGGCTTGGCGATATTGATCGGAATGGCAAAGCCCATGCCCTCGCCGCTGGATGCCTTTGCGGTATTGATGCCAACGACCTGGCCTCTGCTGTTGTAGAGGGGGCCGCCGGAGTTGCCGCTGTTAATGGTGGCGTCTGTCTGAAGCAGTCCGTCCATGGTGGTGGATCCACCGGAGGAATTGCTTACAGTTATGGATCTGTCAAGTCCGCTGATGATGCCCTGAGACATGGAGCGCTGGAATTCCAGGCCCAGAGGGTTGCCTATAGCAGCTGCATAGGAACCGATCTTAAGCTCGTCGGAATCTCCCAGATCTGCTGCCACAAGGCCGTCAGCCTCGATCTTCACTACCGCCAGGTCCAGAGTGGATCTGTACCAGAGCACCTTACCCTCCACTTCGCTGCCGTCGTAAAGGCTGACCACTACTTTGGTGTAATCTCCATCGTTGATAACGTGAGCGTTGGTCAGAATATAACCTGCCTCATCCACGATAACGCCGGTGCCTACTGCAGTTGCCTCGTAATTCTGGCTTCCGCCGCCTCCGAAGCCCCAGCCCCAGAAGCCATAGCCTCCGAGTCCGCTGCTTCCCTCGTAGCTGTAGGTGGTACTGATGCCCACAACAGAAGGCATGGCCTTGTCCGCGATTGCTTCAGCTATGGTCACATCCTCCGAGGACACATTGTAGACCGTTGCCGGTGTGCTCCTTGAGCTTCCGCTGCCATCTTTTCCTATGCCGATAAGGCCTGAGATGTTAGGCGTAGGCAGGATCGCATCGCCTGATGTATTTTCGAGCTTGATCACTCCTGCATTCACCATGTAGATCGCTGCGAAACCGCCTCCGACGCCGCAGCCAATGGCGATAATGATAGCCAGGATTATGGCTACCAGCTGAGTTTTTCCGCTTCTCATGATAATTCCCTCTTTTCTTCACACACAGGGCCGGATCTTCGCCCTGACATTTCTAGACCCAGTATACCGGGCTCATCACATCTCTTGGCAGAGTGTCCAGATAATAATCTCTGCCTGCAAGATGACCCTCCGCCTCCAGCACATTGCGCACTGTGGCAAGAGCCATTTCCGGGAAATTGTTCTCCTTGCTGAGGTGGGCAAGCAGCACCTGTCTGCGCCTTTCAATGCCCTCCGAACGGTCTCTTTCCATGAGCCCGAGCAGACCAAGCGCCGCTGCATCGTTGGAAAGATGCCCTTCCGGGCCGAGTATGCGCTGCTTCAGGAACCAGGGGTAGCGCCCCATGCGAAGAATGTTCTCGTCGTGATTGGACTCCAGCACCAGTATATCCGCATCCCGCATGTTCTCCCGTATCTCTTCGGTAAGAACGCCGGTATCCGTGACTATGCTGATCTGTCTGCCGCTGCTTCTGAAGCTGAAGGCTAAAGGCTCGGCCGCATCGTGAGAGACTCTGAAGGCTTTTATCTCCAGGTCCTCGATCCGGAGGCTGTCTCCCGGCTGCATGGGACTGGTCCTTGCTGAAAGGCTCTGCTCCAGGCAGTCTATAGTGCCCGGTGCGGAGTAAATGAAGGCTCCGGTCTTTTTGGCAAGCTGGGAAAGGCCCCGGATGTGGTCCGAGTGCTCGTGGGTGACCATTATGGCTCTTATCTGCTCCGAGGCAAACCCCAGTATCCTGAGTCTTTCAAGCATCTGCTTTCCGCTGATGCCTGCGTCGACGATCACCGCCGCCCTTTTGCTGTATATCAGGTAGCAGTTTCCGCTGCTTCCGCTTGCAAGTGAACATATTGCCAGATTCATCTTTGCGTCTGAATTATCTACCTTCGCTGTGAAGATTATGTGTTGTCTGAGTTAATTATCCATAATAAATGCCCTTATTCAGGGCATTCTGTGTGTTTTTTCTGTTTTCCGGAGGGGCTAAAAGGCTTCGATGAAGAATTCTCCCCGGCTGGTCCTGAGTCTCCAGGCAGGCCGCGCGGTATCCGTGCCTTCCCCGCCCTGAAGATCCTCACGGTTTACCCAGTAGACCAGCTCGATCTCGTAGATCTTAAGCTCCGTAAGTACATCGTCATCTGCGTGCATGGCGACGAATTTCTGAAGCGCGCCGGAGGCGCTCAGCGTTCCAGCCCTTGCATCGCCGTAGTTTATGCCTTCGGCTTTGTAGCCGGGGCTTCCCGTCAGTACGACTCTGAGACCGTCAAAACGGCTGTCCTCCTCCGACCCATCGTCCCTGACAATTGACACAAAAAGCACAGCCATGCGCCTTTTGCCCTGGGGCATGCTGCAGCGGACAAAGGCTCCCCGCTCCTCCAGATAGCTCTGGGTAGCTCTTGCTGCCTCAGCTTCAGCCTGCGCCTGCCTGTATTCGCGGCTGAAATAGAGCCCTCCCAAGGCCAGATCCACCGCAATGAACAGCGCTATTAAGATGTTAGTCGCCTTTGACCAGTCCACGGATACTCCTTAAAGTGCATTTCTGCAAAAGCCCAGAGGCCGGGCATCATAAAGATCGAAATAGAAAACGGTGCCGTCCTTTGTGCGCAGCACCCAGCAGGGGTTGAGCTCGTCGCGGCTGTCGGCAAAATAGCCGGGCAGCATGGAGACCGCCTCTCCCACTGCAAATTCAAAAGCCTCGCTGCTTGCCGCAGCAAGAGTATTGTTGTTGAGTATATTATAAATGTGATTGCTGTTGGCGGCTATGACATTCGAAGGCTCAGCGCAGGGAAGCATATCCCCGTAAACGCCGTTCATCCACCGGTAAAGTCTCCTTGAAAATCCGATGACGTTTCCTCCATAGAGGCGTACCTTAAGCCCCGCGCCTTCGGGAACGCCTACAGGCCTGCTGCCGAAGCTCTGGCAGAAGAGGAACTCCCTGTCCTTTATTCTGCCGCTTCCGCTCTCCCTGTATCCGCAGAGCTTGAGCCCTGTGCTTTCCGCCAGCTTCTTTAATCCTCCGCAGCTCTCGATAAAGGAAAGCGCAGTATTAAGATCCTCGCTGAAGCTGCTGGCTTCGCTGCCTGAGGCGCTGGCGGTGTATTCAAAATAGCCGTCAGTTCCGGCATAGAAGGTCCTTTCGCCATAGCCGTACATGTAGGTGACATTTCCGAAGCTGTCGCTAATCCTTCGCACAAAATCAAAGGTATCGCCGAAGATATCCTCTGCCATGGAGTGTGCCAGATCCTCGTCCCCGTAAGCCTCGGGGCGGATCTCAAAGCCTACTGCATCGCTGCTCATGGCGACAGGCAGCAGCTCGTTGTTTCCTGTTCCAAACATCGAATCCGCTCTCCAGGCGGAGCTCCGCTCGCCTTCGAGGGCTTCGAACGCGCTGACGCTGTCTATGGTAGTCCCGAAAACCAGCCGGAAAAAGCTTTCATCCCTGCCGTTTACAAGAATGACGCTGTCTCTTGCCGCGTTGGAAAAGCAGATGCGGGATACCAGAAGCTCTGCCGCCGTACCGCTTTCGCTGAAACCGGCCATTTCCCCTATAAATCCGAAGGGAAGGCTGAAGCCCAGGTCTATCTCCGCGCTTTTATACCTGTCGACAGCCTGCATGTACTGCTCCCGGCTGATCTCCTCCAGCTGCGGGTCTGCTCCGCGGTAAAATTCGCTGAGCAGTGAATAAGCAAGGGCCAGAGGCTCTTCGGTATTCCGTGTCTGCATAAGGTAGCTGCCGTCGCCTTTTGATATGACCAGGGATTCCGGCACCAGCAGCTTCCCGGAATCCAGCGCCTCCCCCGGAGTGCGTCCGAAGCCGAAGATCCTTGAAAAGTTCAGTTCCGGGCTGTCCGGCATCCACAGCAAATATAAAAGTAGTATTGCCCCTAAAAACAATACTACCAGAACTGTCATCTTAAACTGAAGCACTCTCCTGTTCACTTTTTGCCGCCTTACTTGAACAGGGAACGCAGAAGATTCTGCAGGAACTGGAGTGCGGAATTCCTGGTGCTGAAAATGCCATTGTCAGCTACAGGCTCTTCCTTTGGCTTTTCCTTCAGAGCCACATAGCTTCTGACGCTTTCGAGGATCTCATATTCGCCGTCAGTGGCTTCCTTCCCCTCTTCTGCTTCGATCTTATCGCCCAGCACATCCACCTGTATCACATAAAGGCCGGGCTTCAGGCTGCTTATCTGCTTGGTATAGAAACCGAGCTCGTTGTTGTTCGTATAGTCTACAGGACCGGAAACGGTCTCGCCGTAGAGGGTTATCACCGCGGCGCCGTTGCTGAGCCTGACGGGATTGCCTTTGGCATCCTGCGTTTCGCCCGCAGCAATAAGCGCCACATCAGCTTCGCTGAGCTTCGAGGCGTCATAGGCCTTGTATTCGGCAGGACTTACTTCCTTTACCTGTTCGTTCCCTTCTTCGTCTGTGGTGATCTCGGTGACGGCCGCTTTGACCTCCTCCATCTGCCGCAGGACGCTTATTCTTACGGTCTGCTTTTCCGTAAGCTTAACGGATACGAGGATGCTGTCGCCGTCATGGACGCTGTTTGCGCCCGGACTGACAACTGTGGGACTTGCAAAGCACACGCATGTGCCCAGCGCCAGCGTAAGTATCAATGCCAGCAGCTGCATCAGTCTTTTTGACATGCTTCCTCCTTTCCGTAAACTTCTGCTATCACAAAAAACACTTTTCGTCTATAATGCAGATAACAGTATATATTAGGATTGTTACAGACATATTACACGCCAGTTAAATGGCCTTTACAGAATGCGCGGGGAGAGATGCCCCCGGGCCTTGAATTTACGGGGGTTTGACATAAAATGACAAACGGAGGGATCGTTAATATTTACACCGACGGGGCATGCTCCGGGAACCAGAACGAAGAGAACACCGGTGGCTGGGGCTGCATACTGGAATACGAGGGTCACGAAAAAGAGCTGTTCGGCGGCGAAGTGAACACCACGAACAACCGCATGGAGCTTTTCGCACTTATTTCAGCCCTTCAGGCCCTGAAAAAGACCGGCCTGAGCCTTAACATCTACTCCGACAGCTCCTATCTTGTGAACTGCTTCCGCAGCCGCTGGTACGAAAGCTGGCAGAAAAACGGCTGGAAGACCAGCAAGAAGACTCCTGTTGAAAACCGGGAGCTCTGGGAGACACTGATAGAGCTTCTGTCCCAGCATACCCCCGGATTCTATCTCGTGAAAGGACATGTAAACCCCGCAAACGAAGCTGCTGCGGAGAAGGCCTACCAGAGCTATGTAAAGCACAATGGGCCTGAAGACCGGGAGCGCTTTCTTGAGATACTCAGCTACAATGCGCGCTGTGACGAGCTCGCAACCCGTTTTCAGCGCGGCCTGCAGCCCGAACAGTAAAAAACTGGGATAAGCCTGCAACTCAAGCAGCAAAATACAAAGGACAGACCTGCAGTCTCAACAGAATAAACGGGAATAGACCTGCAGTCTTAGAAGAATAAAAAATGGACAGACATGCAAGTCTGTCCATTTTTCTGTACTGTTAACGAGCGATTCAGCCGCTTCCTGCCGGCTTTTACTCGCTCAGCAGCTCTATGAGCCGCTCCAGTTCCTCTCTGCTGTAGTAATCCAGTATTATCTGGCCCTTAGTCTCGCTGCCCTTGATGGCTATCTTCGTTCCGAGGTTTTCAGAAAGCTGCTCTTCTATGCGCCTGATATCTGCGCTCTTTGTACTCTTCTTTCTGCCCGGTTTTCTTCCGGACTTGGCACCCGTGTAGCTTTCGATCTTGCGTACTGACCAGCCCTCTGCAGCAGCTTTTTCAGCAGCTTCAAGCTGAAGCTTCTCAGAACCAAGTCCTGCGATAGCTCTCGCATGGCCTGCGCTGAGACTGCCAGCAACGACCATTTCCTGTATCTTTGCAGGCAGCTTTAAAAGTCTCAGCGAGTTGGTGATATAAGGCCTGGACTTGCCTACGGCTTTTGAGGCCTCCTCCTGGCTCAGACCATATTCCTCTATCATTTTCTGAATGCCCTGAGCTTCTTCAACGGCGTTCAGATCCTCTCTCTGCATGTTTTCAATGAGCGCATAAAAAGCATTCTGCCTGTCGTCGAGATCCCTTATGATAGCCGGGATCTCCTTCAGGCCGGCCTTTCTTGCAGCTCTCCAGCGGCGTTCGCCTGCTACCAGCTCGTAGCCGGTTTTCGCAGGGCGGAGCAGCACGGGCTGAATTACGCCGTACTCCATGATTGAATCTGCCAGCTCCTGCAGAGCCTCCTCGCTGAAGCTCTTTCTTGGCTGCATGGAGTTGGGCTTGATGTCCGACAGTTTTATGTAAACAACGCGCTCACTGCCATCTTCTGCAGCCTTCTGTGCGCTGCCTGACGGCAGGTTCTGCGAGTTATCCGCGCTTAAATTTCTGATGCTTTCGATTATCTTAGCCTCTTCGGAAAGCTTGTCGCCTTCGCTCTCGCCGCTCTCTATGCTGACGGGCTGAGTGTTGAAATAGCTGTCTGCTATAAGGCTGCCCAGGCCTCTTCCCAGGCCGCCGGTTTTTGCTTTACTCATTTTCGGCCTCCATTCTCAGGAATTCCGCAGCGAAAGCCTGATAAGCCTTTGCGCCTTTGGATTTGGGATCGTAGCTCGTAATGGGAAGACCGTAACTGGGAGCTTCCGCAAGCCTTACGTTCCTTGGTATTACGGTGTTATATAGCTTGTCCCCGAAGAAGCGCTTCACCTCTTCCACCACCTGCAGGGACAGATTCGTCCTGCCGTCGAACATGGAAAGTATCACACCCTGGATCTGAAGTCCGGGGTTCAGGCTGCGTTTCACAAGATTTACGGTGCTGACCAGCTGGCTTACGCCTTCCAGCGCATAGAATTCGCACTGAATAGGGATAAGCACGCTGTTGACAGCGGTCAGGGAGTTGATGGTGAGCAGACCCAGCGAAGGCGGACAATCAATGAAAATATAATCATAGCGGTCTTTGATCTGGTCGATCGCCCTCTTCAGGCGGCCTTCTCGTCCCTCCAGCTGCACAAGCTCTATCTCAGCGCCTGCCAGATCCACGCTGGCGGGGATGATATCGAGATTCTTGGTGGAAGTCTTCAGAATAACAGCTTCCGTGTCAAGATTTTCCTCTATCAGCAGATCGTAGCTTGTATAGTGAAGGCCGCGCTTCTGTATTCCCAGCCCGCTGGTGGTGTTGCCCTGAGGGTCCATGTCTATTACGAGTATCTTCCGGCCCTTCAGCGCAAGGCAGGCTGCAAGATTTATGTTGGTGGTGGTTTTTCCGACACCGCCCTTCTGATTGAAAATAGCTATTACTTTACCCATATATTTCCTCTATTGGCTTCTTTGATGCAATTTATGTTTGCTTAAATCAGTTTTTATCGATCCTGAATAGTATATCCTATTTCACATTTATATTCCATATCTTTATTGTTACAAATTAAAAATGTTTCACGTGAAACATCTGTATTTCAGATGCTGCATATGAAACATTCAATGCAATATCTCCGCAAGGGGAAAACCCGGGAAAGCCCGATTTTTCAAGGCTTTACGGACTTGTACCGATGCGACCTATTCTATTACATCGACCACCTGACCGACAAAGATCCAGTGGGGCTGCCAATCTCCGTTTTCATCGGGAGGGAAGGCCTGAGGTCTGGATCTGTAGAGCTCTGCGATCTCCGGATCAAGTCCCATTTTGTCAAATTTGCCCTGGTAAAGCTTGCGGCAGAGGAAAGTGCGCTTTGCTTCCTTATATGTAACAGAATCTCCGCACGGCATGGCTGTCAGTCCGGCTTCTGCCACCTTATCGCAGTCCCTTCCGGATTTTGAGCCCATTATGCTGAGAGCTTTTCTGTATTCCTCCGGGAAAAAGCTTACGGTAAAGTATTCGTTAGCCTTCGCGAAATCGGTGGTATAGCGGCTCGGATGCAGATATACGGTCACTACCGATCTGCCCCACAGGGTGCCCATGCTGCCCCAGCTTACAGTGCAGCCGTTGAATTTCTCCATGTTTCCCGCAGTAACAAGAGCCCAGCCTTTATTGAACTCCTCAAATATCCTGCATTCATTTTTCTCAAATTCAGCCATCATTCTTCCTCACTCATTATTATTTTTATAAGCTTTGCCATCAGCGGCACATAAGTCACGGCAAATAAGGCCGCGGATGCCGCCCTGACTTTCTTTTTCTGCTTTTTCGGGATCAGGGTCCCGCATATCACGCCCAGCGGAAAGATGCAAAACTTGAGCAGCGCGAAATCCTTCCAGGTACTTTTCTTTGCATAGCGGTTTCCCACATCGAGAAGTTTATTGATCATTTCTGCCCTCCCATAATATCTTAAATGTTTCACGTGAAACTATAAAGGGTATACAAGCTTGAATTCTTCGCACAGGACCGGCATATCTTCGGTAAAATCAATGCCCAGAGGGCTGAGCTCTTCTCTGAAAAACGGCTCGTGAACGCTTCTCCAGTATTCTATAGAACCGTCGCCTTCGCCCTCCAGCGCCGCGTATTCCGTGGTTATCTTCTTATAGCTGCCGACATATACGGCAACGTCCCTGATGATGCAGACCGCATTATCTTCGGAATCCAGGATGACGCTCATGTCTCCGATGCGAGGGATATCTTCTCCTTCAAGCGCGTAGAGCTGATAAGCAGAAGACGTGGCGCGCTTTTTCCCCTTCAGCACCAGTTCTGCCAGGCCATCAGGATCGCTGCCGAAGCTCCATGCATCGTATTCTCCGCTAAAACCGGCCTTTTCCCACATTTCCTGTGCTGTCACCTGCTTTCACACTCCTTTTTCAGCTTCTTGAAAAGCCTGGCATTCCAGAAACTCATGTCAAGCTCATCCACATAGAAATGCAGAATAGCCCTGAAGTTTTTCGTCGCCGTGCTCAGCAAGATATAATCCGCCTCATTCCTTACGGAATTCTCCGCAAATTCAAACAGTCTGCGGCCTATGCCCTGGGATCTGCGCTCCGGACGCACATAAAGCTCCTCGACCTCAAATACATCCGTGCCTTCAGGCATCACGGAGCTGCTGTTTTTGCTCTTTTCGTGATATCCGAAAAGATATGCAAGGATACTGCCGTCTTCTTCTGCCGTGAATATCCTGTTGCCTTCAATATCCGCAGCCGTATTTGCCCTGTATCCGCGGCAGATGTTTTCCGCTTCCCAGTCTTTCGACAGCTTAATCAGCGCCTCAAGAAGCGCTTCATCCGGTTCTTTTTCAGAAAATACCATTCCGCTTCCGGTCCTATCCTCTCAGTTTGTCTGTAAGAGCAGACTTTTCATAACCCCAGCGCACGCTTCCATCGAATTTTACCGGAATTACGCAGCATTTAGTGTATTGCAGCTTGTTCAGAAGCCCCTGCATGGGCTTGTTATTGGGATGAGTGTCTATCCTTATATGTCCGCACTGCTCCAGAGCCCAGTTAAGGCAGAATGCTCCGGTGCCCTTCACAGTGCCATCGCTTGCTATCCTGTGGATAACTGCATACGGACTGTCATCGATCCATTCTCCTTCTATAAGATTATTGTAGAAAGGTTCGATCTTATCCCCATAGTTATAGTGGAATGTGCCGATTATCCTGTCCTCATGCACGCAGACATAGCCTGTTCCGTTAGCAATGTCCTTTTCGATCTCCTCCTGGCGAGGCCTGTCATTGTACCACTGAGTGGGATTTCCGGTCTCCGCCATGAACTTCCTCGCTCTGACGATTATCTCCATTATGCGGGGGACATCCTCCATCGTAGACTTCCTTATATACATCGCAGCGTCCTCCTTTGCAGATGCTGTTGAAAAAATTATTACCGTCTCTTCTGCGTTCAGGTGATGGATCTTTGGGCCAAAGGGCTCAGCAAGCCCCATCCAGAGGGATCTGGCCTTTATGTTTTTCTCGTTAAATTTGATCTCCCAACGCCCGGGAAAGCGTTCCATCAAAAGCCTTGCGGCATCCCGGCCGTAGTGTCTGCCCCTGAAGGCGGGAAATATGGTGAATTCCGCCATTACATGATCCGGCTGCTCACCGATAAATGAGTACGGGTTGATCATGGCAAAACCCACAAGAACGGCATCGCTGTAGATGAAAAATGCCTTTCTCAAGGGATCTTCAAAGTATTTGTCGAAACACCCGTAGTGATAGTTTCCCTCACTGTCCATGGGGTCATCGTAATACTGAGTCATCTCGTACAGGTATTTCTGATTGATGTTCCGGAGAAGCTCCTTTTTCTCCGTACTGACATCCTCAAGTCTTATCATTCAGGCGCTCCGATCATGGTTTCACGTGAAACATTTCTACAGCACTGAGTAACCCGCATCAGCAAGAACAGCCAGCGCCTTCTCAAAACTTTCCTTTTTAACCAATATATAGTCGGTATTGTAGGTGGAGACTGCAAATATGCCTATGCTGTTCTCCGCAAGCAAGCTGCTTATGCGTGATAATATGCCCACAAGCAAAAAATCCAGTATCCCGACTATTCTGAAAGCCCTCCAGCCGTCCTCCCTTTCATAGGCATCGGCAGGCACTTCATCCGTCCTGCAGACCAGAGAGATCTCCTGGTCTGTAACGCCGAGAAAGTAAAATCCGCTGTCTTTCCTTATATTTTCAAGGCTTCTGAGCTTGCACACGGAAAGCTCATGGCCCAGCTTTTCAATATTCATAATATACACCCCTGCTATCTGATCTTTATATCGTATCTGTTTATCGTAAGACCTGACAGATCGCCGTGGATAGAATCCGTAAAAATGCCGCCATTTGCGATTATGGCCTTGTTGCTGCCTATATTTACATCCCTGCAGACTATTCTTACGCTTTCAAGACCGGCTTCACGGGCTTTAACAAGCATAAGCCGCAGCTGCTTCGTGGCATAGCCCTTTCTTTGCTCATCCGGACGGACCGAACAGCCTATGTGGGAAGCGAATGCCGGATCATCGTCATCGTATTCAAGGCTGTGGCGAAGACAGCTGAAACCCACGATCCTGTCATCGCTGTTTCTCACTGCCATATACCAGCTTATCTTCCCTTCCATAGATCTGCAGTACTCAAGCCATTCAGGGACGCTTTCAAACTCCTCCAAGTGATCCATACCCGGTATGCGTTCCGGGATATAAGTAACCCGCATACGTTCTTCCGGGAAAGCCGAGCGGTACTCTTCTATCTGCGCAGCATATTCTAAAGAAGGCTTTATCAGCCTTATACCATCCATACTGTACTCCCACCACAGATTGCCGTCTTCCTTCAGAAACTCAAAACCGCAGCGTTTCAGCACATTCTGTGACTTTATATTTCCCGGAAGGGTATCCGCAAGCACGGTCCTGATGCCGAGGCTTCTGCCGAACTTCAGAAAAGCGCCGAGGGCTTCTGTCATATATCCATGACCGGTATAAGACAGGTTCATGCCGTAGCCCACCTCTGTTATCTCGTCTTTGGGCACATATTTATAGTCAATAGAGCCAATCACATGGCTGTTTTCCTTAAGGACTATCAGAAATTCCGTAAAAAACAGATAGTTCTGCTCATCCTCCGCTATCTCCTTCTCAAGCCTGTGCAGAAAGCTCTGAAGCAGATAGTTCAGCTCCTCTCCGCGGTAAACTATGCCGTATTTTTCCTCAAACGCAGGCAGATCCCTGTTGAACAGAGCCAGATTCTCAGCAGTATAGGGGAAAAGAACGAGCCTTTCGCTTTCTATGGCATCCCTCATCGCATCCTTATTCATGGCGCTGTCCTCTATTTCAGAGGTTCCGACGCAGGAAGACCCTTGCGCCTGGGATATTTTGATGGAGTTGAGCGTAGTTTCTTTACGATAACGAGTACGTGACCATCCTCGCTGTCCGTTTTATCAATGCGGACTTCTCCTCCGCCCAGAATTTCTATTGCATGAGCGGCCGCTTCAATCTCTTCCATGGCATTTTCCGTCTTGAAGGCAATAAAATATCCGCCGGGCCTGACCAGCGGCAGACAGTATTCAGAAAGAGTGCTCATGTTAGCAACTGCCCGGGAAACAACGCAGTCCAGAAGCTCACGGCCGGGAACGGAAAGTCTGGCACCCTTTTTCGCAGGCATGGCAAGATCCTCGGCTCTGCTGTGGAGCACGTAAACATTGGAAAGCCCCAGCTTAAGGGCGGCATCGCTGACAACCTTAAGCTTTTTCGCTATGGAATCCACAAGGAAAAAAACCTTTTCCGGACAGGCAATGGCCAGCGGAAGCCCGGGAAAGCCGCCTCCGGTCCCGAGATCAAGAACCGTTTTCGCATTCTTAAACTCAGGCAGAACAAGAGGAGCAAGGGAGTCCTGTACGTTTTTTTGCATAAACTCCTCCCGGTCCCTTATAGCTGTCACATTTATCTTTTCATTCCACTCGAGGATGATATCCGCAAGCTTTTCAAATCTTTCATCAGATAAGATCGTCTGCATCTTCCTTATCCCTTTTTCTCTGACGCCTGGTCTTTTCCAGCCAGACTATCAGCACGCTTATGTCCGCAGGCGACACTCCGGATATCCTGGAGGCCTGCCCCACAGACAGCGGCTTTATATCGTTCAGCTTCTGCCTCGCTTCAAGCCTCAGCCCCGCAATGGCAGAATAATCGATTTCCTCGGAAAGAGCCATGGTCTC
>JAFRWH010000235.1 GCA_017438085.1 Bacillota bacterium | reverse complement strand
GACGTTCTGAAGATAAAAACAGATGAGGGCACAGTGCTTGTGACCCTGCGCAGCGGAGGAGGCAAGTGATGAAGAAAAAAGACAGCATTACCGGCTTCTACATCGAAACGCTGCTTCTGACAGCTGTTTTCATATGCGTTATAGTGCTCCTGACAAGCGTGTTCGCCAGGGCGAGACTTGAAAGCAGCAGGGCAAAGCAGCTTTCCGATGCCGTAACTCTGGCGCAGAACGGAGCAGAAGCCTTTGCGGCGGCAAAGGATCCGGACGATGTTTTCGCCATGCTTAACGAAAACGGCAACGGAGTGCAGATCGAGCAGGGGGAGACCCCGTGCTTCAGATTCAGCTATAACTCGGATCTTGAACCTGATCCCAGCGGCTGCTACTATATGACAGTGCCCTGGCTCCCGGAGAGCAGCAGCTTTGTCAGCAGCCTTATACAGGTATATTTCGAAGGTCAGGAAGAGGCTGTGTATACGCTTAAGACCGGGCTCTGCACGGAGGTGGCTCAATGAAGAAAGTACCCATAAAACTCGGACCTCTGGCGCTGCTTCTGGCAGTGATAAGCATCTGCCTCTCGACCCTTTCCATACTGAACTGGACCACAGCCAGAGCTGACTATGCTCTTGCTAAGCGCTATGCCGAAACTGTCAGCACCAGATATGAGCTGGAGGCGCAGGGACAGAAGTACTTAAGCGAGTATCTTCCCACAGGGCCTGACACAAAGGTGTTCAGATCGGAAGACTCCAGACTTACCATAGTGCTGGATGAAAACGGCATAGTCTCCTGGAAACACGAAAAAGACTGGGAAGAAGACGATTCCATAGGAAATCTGTGGGACGGACTCTAAGGCAGGTGAAGAATATGACGATAATAGAGATATTGCAGAAAGCCCTGGAAATGCAGGCCGCAGATGTCTTTCTTATAGCCGGCCTTCCTGTAAGCTACAAGCTTGGCGGAAGGCAGATCCGGCTCGAAGAGCAGGGCAGACTGATGCCAGAAAACATACAGCAGCTCGTGAATGAGATCTACGAGCTCAGCCAGAGAAGCCGCCGCAATGTGGACAATGGCATTGACGATGACTTCTCCTTTGCCATGTCAGGCCTCGGCCGGTTCCGCGTAAACGTATTCCGCCAGAGAGGCTCCCTTGCAGCTGTAATAAGGGTCATCCACTTTGGTCTTCCGGATCCTGAAAAGATCGGCATCCCGGAAAGCGTGCTGTCCCTTGCGGACATCAAAAAGGGCCTGGTGCTGATAACCGGCGCCGCAGGAAGCGGCAAATCCACCACACTTGCCTGCATAGTGGACCGCATCAACGGATCAAGAGTGGGTCATATCATAACCATGGAAGACCCCATCGAATATATACACAGGCATAACAAATCCATAGTCACTCAAAGGGAGATATCCATCGATACCCCAAATTATCTGGATTCACTGCGCTCAGCGCTCAGAGAGAGCCCGGATGTGATACTGCTCGGAGAGATGCGTGACTATGAGACCATTTCCGCTGCCATGACTGCGGCGGAGACCGGCGTGCTGCTGCTCTCAACGCTTCATACCAGCAGCGCATCCAATACTATAAGCCGCATACTTGATGTATTTCCTGCTGATCAGCAGAAGCAGGTTAAAATACAGCTGGCACAGATACTTAAGGGTGTCGTATGTCAGCAGCTGGTTCCGTCCGTAGACGGGACTCTGCTGCCGGTGTTTGAGATCATGAAGACAAACCCGGCTATACAGAACATGATCAGAGAAGACAAGCTGCATCAGCTTGAATCCGCCATTCAGGCGGGGGCGAAGGAGGGCATGTGCACTATGGACAACAGCCTTCTTAAGCTTTACAAGGACGGCAGGATCAGCAGAGACACCGCTCTGATCTACTGTGTGAATTACGAAAACATGCTCAAGCGTCTGGCTCTGTAGAGCCGGGAGGATTTGACATGAGTCAACAGACAGAAAACGAAAAGAATAAAGGGGTCGGATCCTTCAGACTGAGTCGGGTGAACTTTATCATCGTATCGATCGCCGTTATTTTTGCATTGCTCCTTACAGCTGTCACCTATGAAGCGGTTCAGAACTTCCGACAGATGCAGGAGTATACAAGGCAGTATATAGCGAGTCAGCAGGATGCTTACGATCTGCAGGACGGTTCGGATTATCTGACAGAGCAGGTCAGGGCTTTTGCTGTCACCGGTGAAAGGGTCTACCTGGATAATTACTTTAAAGAAGCTAATGTAACGAAGAAAAGGGACAATGCCCTTGCAAATCTGGAGGGTTTCATCCACAGCAATGAAACTTACGATTATCTGAGGGCTGCTCTCAACTCTTCCAACGAGCTTATGGAAAAAGAGCTGTATTCCATGGCTCTTAAGATACGCTCCATGGGCGGTATTGAGGGCGGTACGCCGGAAGACCTCTGGTATGTGGATATTTCCACCGCAGATAAGGCAATGGAGCCTGATGAAATGGCGAAAAAGGCCGTGAACCTGGTCTTTGATGACGACTACAAGGACTATAAGGACAGGATAAAAAGCAACGTTGCTCTCTGCACCCAGACCCTTCTTGACGAGGCTGCAGCAAGGCAGGACGACAGCTCTAAACACGTTATGACCATGGTAAGGGTCCAGGAGACACTTATGGCTCTCATGGTCCTGACCTTCTTCATTGTGGTGTTTATGACCAACAAGCTGGCTATCACGCCTCTGCGCATCTTCGAGGAAAAGATAAAAGCCAGGGAGAATCTTCCCCTTACAGGATCAAGAGAACTGCAGCTGATGGCCTCTGCCTACAACGATATGTTTGAAAAGGTCATGGCGAACCAGGAGGAGCTCAGCTTTGCGGCTAATCACGATCCCCTGACAGGGCTCTACAACCGCAATGTCTTTGACAAGGTGAGAAACAGCGATGAAAGACGGGCCCATGCTCTGCTTCTTGTGGACATGGACAAGTTCAAGGATGTCAATGACACTTACGGCCACGACACCGGCGATATGGTGCTCAAGAAGGTGGCTGAAATACTGAAGAACAGCTTCAGAAACGAGGACTATGTGTGCCGCATAGGCGGAGACGAATTTGCGGTAATAATGGTCCATGCAGGGCCCGAACTGAAGGACCTGATCAAGGGCAAGATGGATAGGGCCAATGAAAAGCTTGCTGATACCACTGACGGACTGCCACAGGTATCGTTGAGCGTAGGTGTGGCATTCAGCCACCCGGGCAGCATCTCAGAGGATATCTTCAAGAATGCAGACCAGGCGCTCTACAGGCTTAAGAATTCCAAGCGCGGCGGATGCGAATTCTATTAGGAGGAGAAAATCAGACTATGCTTAAAAACCATGAAAGATTTTATACTGCGGCAGGCAAGCGGCTCATCCTTATAGTTGACGACGAGCTGGTCAACAGGGAGATACTCTCCTTTATGCTAAAGGATAAGTTCGACGTAATCACCGCAGCTGACGGCAGGGAAGCACTGGAAATCATCAGAGACAAGCTGTCCATGCTTTCGCTGGTGCTGACTGATATCATGATGCCTGAGATGGACGGCTTTGAGCTGCTGGAGGTCATGAGGTCAGATGCATCGCTCAGACGCATCCCTGTTATAGTGCTGACCAGCGACAGACAGGCAGAAGTAAAGAGCCTCAGCAACGGAGCCTCCGACTTTATTGCAAAGCCGTACAATCAGCCGGAAGTAATACTGGCAAGAATACAGAAGACTATAGAACTTGCAGAGGACCAGGGCATAATCCAGAGCACTGAAAGAGATCCGCTCACCGGTCTTCTGAATAAGGAATTTTTCTATAAGTATGTGGAGCAGTTCGATCTGCATCACCCCGGTGCTTCTATGGATGCGGTGGAGATAGATATCGATCACTTCCGTCTCATCAACGAGATCTACGGATGGGCTTACGGGGATGAGGTGCTTACCCGCCTGGGCTCCCTGCTTATAAAGCGCGCTCAGGATATGGGCGGCATTGTCGGACGCAAGGACGCTGACAATTTCCTGTTCTACAGTCCCCATAACACAGATTACGAGGCTTTTCTGAAGGAGCTGACGGATCATGCAGCTGTGGGAAATGACAATGTCAGGATGCATATAAAGCTTGGCATTTTCAGCAATGCGGACACAGAACCACAGATAGAGCTGCGGTTTGACAGGGCTAAAATAGCGGGAGATCATTTAAAGAATGATTACAGCACTCAGATCTCCTATTACGATCAGGAGCTCTTCAGCAAGGAGCTGTTCGACAGCCAGCTGGTGGGCGATTTTGAAGATGCGATTCACGAAAAGCAGTTCGAAGTATGGTATCAGCCAAAATTCGATGT
>JAFRWH010000015.1 GCA_017438085.1 Bacillota bacterium | reverse complement strand
TCCTGCAGGAATTCGAACTGTCTGCATTGCTGCGCTTTTCTGTAATGCTCCGCATTCAGCCAGTGCAGCATGTAGACATCAAAATAGTCCACGCCGCAGCGCTCCAGCTCTTCATTGAAGTATTTCCTGCAGTCCTCGTAGGATCTGCACATGTAGCCCGGTAGCTTGTCGGCCAGTTTAAATCTCCCTCTTGGGTGCCTTTCCACCAGGCAGCGCTTTATTGCCATTTCGCTGTAACCATTCAGATATGTGTAGCAGGTATCGAAATAATCCCCTCCGCCTTCCAGAAAGCGGTCCGTAAGATCGTTGATCAGATCCCAGTCATAATCATTTTCTCCGCTGCCTGCTTTTTTCGGCAGTCTTAAAAAACCAAAGCCTAACTTATTCACATCTGTCCTCCTTATTATTCGAGCTCATTATACACGAAAATCCTTCATCTGCGTTAAGCATATATAATGAGTCCTTATTCCTATGGAGTTATTGATCGCGGCTTGAAGCCTTGGAGCAAAGCGTGTAATATATTCATAAAGCAATGATTTGGAGGTTGATATGTCTAAACTTGCATTTGTGACCGGCCGTGGCCGGGGCATAGGTCTTGCGACAGCTCAGGCGCTGGAGGCCGAAGGCTATAAAGTAGTAGGGCCAAA
This sequence comes from Bacillota bacterium, assembly GCA_017438085.1. The sequence continues at coordinate 3,215 of JAFRWH010000015.1, read as the reverse complement.
GGGACGCAGCGAGCTGGATCTGCTGGATCCGGATGCCGTGTCCGCCTACGCGGACATGATAATTGGGATGCATGGCGTCCCGGATCTTATAGTGAACAACGCAGGCATGGAGGGTTCCGGACTGCTGCAGGATGTGACTGTGGCGGAGTGGAACCGCGTAATAGATACGAATCTCAGGGGCGCTTTTCTTGTGACCCGGGCGTTCGTTCCCGGCATGGTCAGCAGAAAGAGCGGCTGCATAATCAATATAGCTTCCATATGGGGCGAGGTGGGCGCATCCTTTGAGAGCGTTTATTCAGCAGGCAAGGGAGGGCTTATCAGCTTCACCAAGGCGCTGGCCAAAGAGCTGGGGCCTTCGGGCATACGCGTCAACTGCATAAGTCCCGGCTGCATCAACACCAGAATGATGGATGAGTACACCGAAGAAGAAAAGGCTGCCCTGATAGACGAAACGCCGCTCGGCCGCATAGGAGAACCTGAGGATGTGGCTAACGCCGTGGTCTTTCTGGCCAGCGAAAAGGCTTCCTTTATAACCGGCCAGGACCTAGGCGTCAACGGAGGCTTTGTGATATAGTCTGTATTTCCGCCAACTCTCTTCTGACAGAGTGGCAGCGGGAAGTCCCTCGGCGAGAAAAAAATACGACAATATAAAACCCGGATCCATCTGGACCCGGGTTTTTCTGGCACCCCCAGGCGGAATCGAACCACCAACAAAGGTTTAGGAAACCTCCGTTATATCCGTTTAACTATGAGGGCATATTTTGGGGCTATTCACCCCCTTTTTATTGGCGGAATTATTATAAACTAATAATCTTGTAATTGCAAGATTAAAGTTCGTGTGTTAATATAAGTGGTACGTTTGCGCACAGGGTTTTGTGCTGCGGAGGAAAAGATGCCTGAGCTTGCAGTTCCCACACCTATAGAGGAGGGCAGCCCGGAATTTTATATGGCTGAGGCCCTTAAGCTGGCGAAAGAAGCTGCAGCGCTCGGCGAGATCCCCGTAGGAGCCGTCATCGTAAAGGACGGCAGGATAATAGCCTGGGGCTTCAACAGCACGGAGACAGATAAAGACCCCACAGTCCACGCGGAAATGAAGGCCATAAGACAGGCCGCTGCGGAGCTGGGCGGCTGGAGGCTCATAGGCTGCGACATGTACGTTACCCTGGAGCCCTGCAGCATGTGCGCCGGAGCAATAGTGCTCTCCCGCATAGAGCGGCTCTTCATAGGCACTATGGACCCTAAAGCCGGAGCCTGCGGTTCTCTCAGGAATATACCCTCAGACGAGAGACTGAATCACCAGCCGGAGCTCATCTGCGGGGTGATGCAGCCCGAATGCGAAGCTGTGCTGAAGGATTTCTTCAGGAAACTGCGCCGCACGCGGAAGGAAGAGCGCAAAAGCGCCGAATAAAATGCTTATGCCGGCAGAAAATGCCGCGAATATATAATAATCGGAGGATAAACGATGAAAAAGACAGCTGTCAGCCTGCTGCTGGCCCTGATAATGGTACTGGCTATGTGCCAGACTGCCTTTGCCGCAGGTCTTGAAATAACCAATGTCATTCCCGGAGACGGAGAGACCGGAAAGCAGATATCCAACATGGCGGTGAAGTTCACCTTCAATGAGGCCATGGATGATGATTCCGCAGAAGCAAACAAAGGCAAATTCCAGATCGCGGATCCCGAAGGCAATACCATAGGCTACACTATTGTCTGCGCTCAGGACAGATATCCCAACCAGCTGTGGCTGATACTGGATGACGGACTCGTCTCCAACACAGAATATACTGTTACCGCCAAGGCGGGCGTAGTTGCCGCTAACGGCGATGCTCTGGGTGAGGATTATTCTGTAACATTCAAGACCAGAAATACCAAGACCGACTCCACCATCAGCATGCTCATGATGGTTGCCTTCATGGTAGTAATGTTCAGCATGACCAGGAAGGCCACTCAGGATGCAGCTGCAACAGAGGAGAGCAAGTCTCAGGCTAAGGCGGAGACCACCGATGTCTACAAGTATGCCAAGGAAAAGGGCATTTCCGTAGACGAGGCTAACAGGCAGCTGAATGCCACAAAGGAAAAGAAGGAGAAAAAGCTCTCCAAGGCTCAGGAAAAGCAGGCTGAAAAGGATGCTGTAAGAGCTGCCGCTGTTGCCGAGGCTGAAAAGCGCATCGAGGCAGAGATGGAAGCTGCAAGGAAAGCTATGAACTACAGAGTTCACGGTCCCAAGTCCATAAAGGAAGCAGGCGGAAGGATCCCAAGAAGCGTCATCAGAAAAAATAAGAAGAGACGCGAAGCCCGCGAAAAGGGAAAGAAATAACACAGGTATAAGAAAAGCTTGAAGCTGCATGGGCTTCAAGCTTTTTTATTTTCTTTATATGCTCTTATGCTTGCGGTCTATTCCTTTGTGGGGATGGGCGGGATGGAATACTTGTGCTTAAGGGTGCTCAGAACGACGCTGGTCTGGGTCTTGCGGACTGCGGAAACAGTCTTGATATTATTGATGATGTTTTCCAGACCCTGCATGCTGGAGGTCACGATCTTAAGGGAATAATCTGCATCTCCGGTTATGTGGTAGGCTTCGAGTATCTCATCGTTTTCTTCTATAAATTTGAGGAATTCTGAGATCTTGGAGGGATCCTCAAGACTAACCAGCATGATCGAAGATATCTGCTTGTCCAGAGAAGCCGAATTCAGTATGGTCGTATACTGATCTATGATCCCGCTGCTTTCCAGCTTCTTAAGCCTCTCGGAAACGGCTGAGAGAGAAAGATGTACTCTTTTGGAGAGCTCGGAGATGGATACTCTTGCGTTTTCCTGCAGTACATTCAGTATTTTGGCATCGATCGTGTCCAGTGTCATGATATTTATCCTCTTGGAAAAATTTTTGGCAGTCCGGAGCGGTAATTAAGGACGCTCCGGGGTGTTGTTGATAATATTTGGCTTAAAAATTAAATTACCAAAAGCGACCGAAAAAATCAAGTCATATTTTCTTATACACAAAAACTATTCTACCTTTGCAATATACCGCCGGCCGCAGTATAATAGAGTGTCATTATATAATCATGAGGGGCGAAGGAATGCCTGACTCACGAAAACGGGGAGATATTTCATGGAAAACAATTTCATTTACGACATCATAGAAAAGGATCTGGAGAATCATAAGTACAGCCATCCCATTATCACGCGTTTCCCGCCGGAGCCCAACGGCAACCTGC
>JAFRWH010000234.1 GCA_017438085.1 Bacillota bacterium | reverse complement strand
GAGCGCACATAGCCCATGGGAAGGCCCATGATGTGGGCGCTTATTGCTGCGTGAGCTATGCCCGCGGTGGAGGTACCCATAAGCACTTCGCAGTCGGGATAGTTCTCTCTTATCACCTGCACGATGCCGTTCTCAACGTCGCTTCTCACATCGGGATAGCTGAGGGTGAGGCGGTTGTCGCAGTATACCGGGCTCTTGATGCCGCTGGCCCAGATGAAGGGCTCCTCGGGTCTGAAGAATACGGCCTTTATCTTTAACAGGTCTTTTGCTATTACTCTTGAAAGTTCCATTTTATTCTCTCCTGTCTGTTGTTTCGGTCTGCGGGACTGCAGATCAGTTAATCGCAAAATTCAGCAACGCAGCGCTCGTAGGCTGCAACGGGATCGGCTGCCTGGGTGATGGGGCGGCCAACTACAATATAGTCGGAGCCTATCTCCTTTGCGGCTGCAGGTGTCATGACGCGCTTCTGGTCGCCCTTGTCGCCGTCTGCAAAGCGCACGCCCGGGGTTACGGTAAGGAATTCATTGCCGCATGCATCGTGCACGGCCTTTGCCTCCTGCGGACTGCATACGACGCCGTCCAGACCGGCCTTTTTGGCATTCTTTGCGTAGTGCATCACCACTTCCTGCATGGGAGCCTTTATCAGAAGGTCATTCTCCATGGCTTCCTGGTCGGTTGATGTCAGCTGGGTGACGCCTATCAGAAGAGGCCTTGTGCCATCGGGACGGGTGAGGCCTTCCAGGGCGGCTTCCATCATTGCAATGGTTCCGGCTGCGTGGCAGTTTATGATGTCCACATTCAGTGCGGAAAGCACTGCCATGGACTTTTTAACGGTGTTGGGAATGTCGTGGAGCTTCAGGTCGAGGAAGATCTTGTGGCCTCTGGCCTTGATCTCACGTACGATGTCCGGCCCTTCAGCGTAAAACAGCTCCATTCCTATCTTTACAAAGGGTTTGCGCCCTGTGAATCTGTCAAGAAACTCCAGAGTCTGCGCCTTGCTTGCAAAATCGCAGGCGACTATTACATCTTTGCCCATATTAGCTCCTTTCTATCTCCTTGCTGCTCCGATAATATCCTTAAGTTCTTTGATTCCGTATTTATCCATGACCTCAGGCAGGTCTTCGATTATGTTTCTGCAGGCGAAGGGATCGATGAGATTCGCGGTGCCGACTTCAACTGCCGTGGCTCCTGCAAGCATCATTTCGATCACGTCCTCTGCGCTGGAAACGCCGCCGAGGCCCACAACCGGAACCTTTACGGCTCCTGCAACCTGATAGACCATGCGGAGGGCTACAGGGAAAACCGCAGGGCCGGAGAAGCCTCCCATGGTGTTTGCGACCACAGGCTTTTTAGTCTTCAGGTCTATCCTCATGCCGAGCAGAGTATTTATAAGGCTGATGCCGTCTGCTCCTGCGTCCTCGCAGGCCTTGGCTATGGAAACTATATCAGTGACATTGGGGCTCAGCTTTACGATGACCGGCTTTGTCGTCACCCTTTTAACAGCAGCTGTGACTTCTGCCGCGGCCTTGGGGTCTGTGCCGAAGCTCATGCCGCCGCCGTGCACATTGGGGCAGCTGACATTGACCTCCAGCCAGCCCACCTGAGGCTCTTTATCCAGCAGGCTGCAGCTGTATACATAGTCATCCACGGAAAAGCCGCTGACATTGGCCATTACAGGCTTTCTGAAGCATTTTGAAAGCTTTGGAAGCTCTTCTGAAATGACCTTTTCAACGCCCGGGTTCTGAAGCCCGACGGAATTTATCATTCCTGCGTAGCATTCTGCGATGCGGGGAGTCGGATTTCCGAAGCGGGGCTCTTTTGTAGTGCCCTTGAAGCTGAAGGTCCCGAGGCAGTTTATGTCGTAGACTGATGCAAATTCGTAGCCGTAGCCGAAGGTGCCGGAGGCGGGGATCACCGGGTTGTCCAGTTCTATTCCGCAAAGATCAACTTTTAATCCCATAGTATTTCCTCCTTAAGAAGCACCGGTCCGTCTTTGCAGACTCTCTTGTATCCGCCGACAGTTTTTATGCTGCAGCCCATGCAGGCGCCGAAGCCGCAGCCCATGCGCTCCTCGAAGCTCATCTGACCGGAGCCTTCGCAGGCCTTGTAAACTGCTTTAAGCATAGGCATGGGGCCGCAGGCGTAGAAGTAACTGAAGCTTTCGGGCAGTCCGTCGGTCACGAAGCCCTTTGTGCCATAGCTGCCGTCTACTGTTGTGACGGTGACGGGGCAGCCCAGGTTCCGGAAGTTGAGGACGTAGAAGACTTCATCTTTTGTGTTGAAGCCAAGCACGATCTGCGGCTTCCTGCCTTCTGCGATAAGCTTCTTAGCCAGTCCGTACATGGGAGGAGTGCCTACGCCGCCTCCAAGGAGCAGCGGGTTGTCTCCGCTGACGGAAGTGTCGAAGCCGTTTCCAAGGCCTACCAGGCAGTCCAGCTCAGCGCCGGGCTCCAGCCTGGTCATGGCATCTGTGCCTTTTCCTACGACCTTATAAATGATGCTCAGCCAGCTGTCCTCCCAGTCACAGACGGAGATGGGACGGCGCAGGAAGAGTCCTTCCAGCTTGATGTTGATGAACTGGCCGGGGCGTTCGATGGCGCTGCAGTCGCCCACAAGAGTCATCTTCCAGACGTCCTTTGTGAGCGGCGCATTGTCAAGTACTTTCAGTATCGTTTGTTCCATTTACTTTTATATCCTTTACTCCTTTTATAAGTTTTGCCGTTATTATTGCTGGTTTCAACGGGTCCTGCCACAGGGCACTCTCCCATTCATCTCGCTTGCGCCCGATGTCTGGGTACCCTCCCTATGTCACCCGTTGAGCCTAAATCACTGTTGATTTCAACAGGTCCTGCCACAGGTCACCCGTTGAAATCTCCATTGACTGACGGCAAAACGAATGTATCTGCGAAGGGGCGCTTGCCTTTCGCACCTTACCATATGGCCTTATGCATCTATCGTGGAGATGGTGAGGGTGGTCTCCTCGAGCACGTCCAGAAGTACCTTTACAGTGTCCAGAGAGGTCAGGATAGTGGCATTGTTTTCACTGGCCAGCTGGCGTATCTTGTGGCCGTCGGAAATCTGGCTGACAGCTCCGATATCGCTGGTGTTGAGTATGTATGCGATGTGGCCCTGGCGTATGGAGTTGGGGATCTCCTCGGAGCCGTCGGATATCTTCTTAAGTATCCTGGTGCGGATGCCGTGCTCCTTGAGGAAATTGCCTGTGCCGCTGGTGGCTTCGATATTGAAGCCCAGGTTATAGAACCTGCGGATCAGAGGCAGAGCCTCCTCCTTGTCCTTGTCTGCGATGGTACAGAATACGGTGCCGTAGTTCTGAGTGTTCATGCCTGCAGCCTGCATAGCTTTGTAGAATGCGCGGTTCAGCTTGTCGTCGTAGCCTATGGCTTCGCCGGTGGACTTCATTTCGGGGCTCAGATAAGCATCCAGGCCCTTGATCTTGTTGAAGCTGAATACGGGCACCTTTACATAGTGGCGCTTCTTTTCTTCAGGATAGAGCTGGAAAATGCCCTGTTCCTTCAGGCTCTTGCCGAGTATGACCTCAGTTGCGATGTCCGCCAGACTGTAGCCTGTGGACTTGGAGAGGAAGGGAACTGTACGGCTGGATCTGGGATTGACTTCGATGATGAATACCTTTTCGTCCTTATCCACTATGAACTGGATATTGTAAAGCCCGATGATGCCTATTCCAAGACCGAGTTTTTTCGCATACTGCAGGATTATTCCCTTTACCTTGTCGGATACCGAGAATGTGGGGTATACGGAGATTGAGTCTCCGGAATGGATACCGGTGCGCTCTACCAGCTCCATGATGCCGGGCACGAATACGTCAACGCCGTCGCAGATGGCATCGACCTCGAGCTCCTTGCCCTGGATGTACTTGTCAACCAGGACCGGCTTGTCCTTGTCGATCTCTACCGCGTTCTTCAGGTAGTGGCGCAGCTGCTCTTCGTTTGCGACGATCTGCATCGCGCGGCCGCCCAGTACGAAGCTGGGACGTACGAGCACGGGGTCGCCGATCTCATTTGCTGCCGCGACT
>JAFRWH010000233.1 GCA_017438085.1 Bacillota bacterium | reverse complement strand
GCGCCGCAGCATCCATCAGAGTCTGGGATGATCTCCTGTGTCAGGCTGTAAGGCTGAGGCGATACCAGTATGACAGGTACCGGGTTGCTGGTGTGAGCAGTCATGGGTATTCCGTTTTCGACCATGATGTCTGCATTGCCGTGGTCTGCGGTTATTATCAGGTCTCCGCCTGTCTTTTCGATGGCTGACACGATCCTGCCGACGCAGGCATCGACCGCTTCCACAGCTGCCACCGCAGCTTCGAACACGCCTGTGTGGCCTACCATATCGCAGTTTGCCAGATTCATTATTATGAGGTCGGTCCTGTTTTCTTCTATGCGCTCCAGCACTCTATCGGTGACCTCGTAAGCACTCATCTCGGGCTGCAGGTCGTAGGTGGCTACCTTCGGGGATGCTACCAGTATGCGGTCCTCACCTTCGTAGGGAGCCTCAACGCCGCCGTTGAAGAAGAATGTTACGTGGGCGTATTTTTCGGTCTCGGCAATGCGAAGCTGGCTCTTTCCGAGGCTGCTGACATATTCTCCGAGAGTGTTTTTAAGAGTCTGGGGCGGATAAGCCACAAGCACGTTCGGCATGGTGGCATCGTATTGCGTCATGCAGATATAGCAGAGATCCTTCAGCTGCGTCCTTGGAAAACCGTCGAACTCCGGATCCACAAAGGCTCTTGTTATCTCTCTTGCTCTGTCGGGACGGAAATTGGCGAAAACTATGGCATCTCCATCTTTTATCCCTTCAAAGCCATTGCAGGTCCTTGCCTTGATGAATTCATCCGTTTCATCTCTGTTGTAAGCATCCGCCACAGCCTCGCTTCCGCTGATCCTCGGAGTCTGAAGGGGTTCTGTGAGCGCCATATATGCTTCTCTGATGCGTTCCCAGCGCTTGTCGCGGTCCATTGCATAGTATCTTCCGATCACGCTGCCAATGGCTCCGCAGCCTATCTCAGAAAGATACTCTTCCATCTCCTTTACATAGGAAGCTCCGGATGTCGGAGCGGTGTCGCGGCCATCCATAAAGCAGTGTACCCACAGTTTTTCGATGCCGTTCTTCTGGGCAAGCAGTGCAAGCCCTTTGATGTGCTCTATGTGAGAGTGTACGCCGCCGTCTGACATAAGTCCGAATACATGCAGCGCGCTGCCGTTCTTTTTCACATGATCTACGGCGGCATTGAGAGCTTCATTTTCGAAGAATCCGCCTTCGCGTATCTCGTTGCTTATGTGGCTCAGCTCCTGCCAGACCACTCTGCCTGCGCCCATGTTGGTATGCCCGACCTCGGAATTACCGAACTGGCCATCGGGAAGTCCTACAAAGCGCCCGCTTGCCTGTATGCGGGTGTGCGGCTTTTCAGCCCAGAGCCTGTCAAGATTGGGCTTTTTTGCGTTCTCAATGGCGTTGTCTTCCGTCTTTTCACGGAGGCCAAATCCATCCATTATCAAAAGCATTGTTGTCTTGTGCATTTTTTTGCTCCTTGCATATGATATCATTATCCTGCGGGACACAGCGGCAGGATTTATGTTGTTGATCCAAACCATATTTTATCACAAAGCGCTGTGCAGATGTTATACTATTTGCATATACTGGCAGCATCCATCCTTGCGGGAACAGCAGGATGGAGCCTGAGAAAGAAACGGAGGCGGCAATGGCCTGGACAGAAAAACAATATGATGCCATAACAAGCAGGGGTGAGAGCCTGCTTGTATCTGCAGCGGCGGGTTCCGGCAAGACTTCCGTTCTGGTGGAGCGGGTGACGCGTCTGATACTGGAGGACAGGGTGCCTCTTGAGCGCATGCTGATAGTCACATTCACCAATGCTGCGGCTGCCGAGATGCGCGAACGCATATTCAGGAGCATTTCCGATCGTCTGAAGGACCCCGCCCTTGAGGAGGACCACCGCCATTTTCTCCGCCGCCAGCTGAATTCCATGGGACGAAGCCATATATCCACCTTCCATAAATTCGCGCTGGATATAATACACGAATATTATCAGATCATAGATATAGATCCGCGTCTTGCTATCTGCGATCCTGCAAAGCAGGAGCTTTTTGCATCTGCGGCCATGGAAGAACTGTTTGACAGCAGATTTGCAGCTCACGACGAAGCATTTCTTGCATTTATGGATGCTTATTCGGGGTCAAGAAGCGATGAAAATGCAAAAAACATGATACGATCCTTCCATACCTTCCTTCAGAGCCTTCCGGATCCCGAAAAATGGGTGGCGGAGCTTATGGAAAAGGGCCTGGAGGATCCTGTTCCTTACGAAGAATACTGCGCTTCGATGGCAGTATCCCTTCTGAATACAGCCCTCGGTTTTACCGCGGCTGCTGCTGAGCAGACAGAGGATCTGCCCAAACTCTGCGAAAAACTGCAGACCGAATATGCGGATCTTGAGCTTGTGCGGGATATTTTCCTGCAGGGCGGGCTGGAGGAAGCCTGCTCTGCCCTGGCAGGGTATAAGCGCCAGACTCTGAGGGCTTCAAAGGATGAGGCTCCGGCATGGGCTCAGAAAAAGGAGACCGTTGCTGCTTTTCGCGACAGCGCCAAAAAATCTCTCGATGAACTGAAAAAGCTCCTTGCAGATTACAGCCGGGAAAGCTTTGCCGTGCAGCAGAAGGCCTTGGAGCCCTTCGTAAGAGAGCTGGCTGAGCTGTGCTTTGAGTTCGACAGGCTCTATGCCGGACGCAAGAAAAAAGCCGGAACTGTCGATTTCTCCGACATTGAACATTTTGCGCTCCGCATATTGAAGGACGAAAAAGTCGCTGCCGAATACAGGGACAGCTTTGACTGGATATTCGTAGATGAATATCAGGACAGCAATCTTGTGCAGGAGAGCCTGATCTCCGCCATAAGCCGTCCGGACAACCTTTTCATGGTCGGAGATGTCAAGCAGAGCATATACAAATTCCGTCTGGCAGAGCCGGAGATCTTCATAGGCAAGTATCAGTGCATAAAATCCGGCGGGCTGGCCGGTTCAAGGGTCATCGATCTGTCCAGCAATTTCAGGAGCAAGGCTCCGGTGATCGCCCTGGTAAATTACGTTTTCGAGCGGCTGATGACCCGTGACAACTCCGGCATGGCTTACGACGAAGACGCAAGACTCATAGAAGGCGCCCCCTACAGCGGGCTGGGACTTATTCCGCCTGAGCTCTATATAGTGGACACTAAGGATAAAGAAGAAGATGGACCGGAGGAGGCGCCTTCGCCAGAGGCTGCTCCGGAAGATGAAACGGAGGACTCCGGAATAGATCAGGAACTGGAGGAGCTGAAAGCCTCGGAGCTTGAAGCTCTTCAGGCCGTGCGCATCATAAAAAAATACAAAGGGACGCAGATCTACGACAGCAAAGCCAAATGCATGCGCCCTCTGACATACAAGGACATGGCCATACTGATGTATGCCGTTAAAGGCAGCGGCGAAAGCTGGTACAAGATACTCAGCGATGCGGGCATACCGGTCTATCTTGAGCGCAGCGAAGGTTATTTCGATGCTCTGGAGATACAGGTAATGCTCAACCTTCTGCGTATCATCGACAGCCCGGGCAAGGACCTGGCCCTGCTGAGCGTAATGAGCTTCCCCAGCTTTGGTTTCAGCACGGACGATCTGGCCTCCATCAGGGTGCATGCCCTGAAAGAAAGGGAGGGCGACAGGCATTTCCCGTATTATAAGGCGCTGGAGCTCTACAGCGAAAACGGTCCCGATGAAAGCCTTAAAACGCGCTGCGCCGCATTTCTGGAAAAACTCGCAGGCTGGAAGAAGGAAGCCGACTTTTCACCGCTTTCTGATTTTATCTGGAAGCTCATGGTCCGGACCGGCATGCTCGGCTATGCATCGGCTCTGCCCTCCGGGCAGCAGCGGGTTGCAAATCTCAGGGCACTGGCCGACAAAGCCGGGGCTTATGAAGCCGAAAGCAGCGCAGGCCTTTATGGATTCATCAGCTATATCGAAGCTATAAAGGGCAAAGTCGATGTGGGCGAGATGAGCCTCTTTTCCGAGGATCTGGACGCGGTCCGCATCATGACCATACATAAAAGCAAAGGCCTGGAATTCCCCTTCGTTCTGCTCGCCGGACTGGGTAAAAAGCTGAAGCTTGGAAACAAAAACAGCTCGTCCGCGGTGTTCCACAAGGACCTGGGCGTTTCCATGCAGCTTTCTGACCCCGACCGCTACATATTCAGCAAGCCCTTCAGCTATAAGCTCATAAGCTCCAAAAAAGAGCGTGAGGAGCGTGAGGAAAAGCTTCGAGTGCTTTATGTTGCCATGACAAGGGCAAAGGACATACTGGTGCTGAGCGGGACTGCAAAGGATGCTACAAAGCTGATACGCGAAGGGCGTCTGAGGATGCCGGAGGACATCTTCTCTCCATCGAATTATCTGGAGATGATGATCCCGGTTCTCGGAAAGACTGAGATCAGTATCGTACCCAAAGATGCTCTGACTGTTGAAATGGATGCCTCCGGGCAGGATGCGGCGGAGCTTAAGGCCCAGCTTGACAAGGGCTTTGAGATCGATGAGGATGCTCTGCCTGTAAGCCTTGAGGAGCTTAAAGCCAGGCTGGAATTCGACATGAGCGCTGCTCACGATATAAAGGAAAAGAGCAAGTACAGCGTGTCACAGCTGGCAGAGATAGACCGTCTGGAAAAAGGCGGGAAGGAATACGCTCCCGTGTTCGCGCCGCCATCCTTTATAAGCCCCGTAAAGCGTCTGTCGTCGACGGAAAAGGGAACGGCATATCACAATGTGATGGAGAAGCTGGACTTCGTGAATGGTCCTAAAGACGCTGCGGGCATAGCTGCCTTTACAGAAGAGCTTGCAAAGCGCAATATACTCAGCCCGGAGGAGGCTGCAGCTGTTGATCCCGCTGCGGTGGAAGCCTTCTTTGCATCGGATATAGGCAGGAGGGCTTCGGCTGCAAAGGAGCTGTATAAGGAAGCACCCTTCACCTTAAAGATGGAATATAAGGGCCGCGAAGTGCTGGTCCAGGGCACCATTGACTGCTATTTCCTGGAAAACGGGCAGTGGGTGATCATAGATTACAAGAGCAATTACATAGATAAAAACGATCTCGAGAACGCTTTTGAGGAGCTGAGGCTCTCCTACCTTCCTCAGCTGGCGCTGTACAGGGAAGCCTTAGAAAAGCTAAGAGGCCTTCCGGTAAAGGAAGCCGTGCTTTATCTTTTCGGGCTTGGCAGAGAGCTTCGCATAGAATAAAACAAGTATAAAAAGAACAGACCCTCCGGTTTCCCGGAGGGTCTGTTTCAGGAAGGAATCGATTGGTTCATGGGAATCTCCATAAACTCTGAGCGTGTTATTACAGGCAGCAGATCTTAAAAATCTGCTGCTGTAAGGCATTCTTCTTCGAAGGCTTCAGTGGACTGCGTTCCATTCTTTTCGCTACCTGACGCGAGCTTTTCCAGTCCCCTTTTTGTAAGCCATTCCACGATGCGTCTCATCTCGGGGTTCGTAAGAGTGACCCCCTTGCTGCATTTGGAATGATCCTCCGACCAGTCTCTGAGGTCGAATTTAGCATTGCCTCCATTCCATCTGATAATGTTGAGCTCCCTTGACCATCCGCTGGCGCTGGTCCTGAGGGTCCCGATCTTTTCTATGATCTCGAAATTGATTTCTTCTCTTGAGTTTTCCTGTGCCATATTAAGTATCTCCTATCCGTTTTAAATTCCCTTTTGTGGTAATAACATACAATAAATTCTAATATTTGTCAATACTTTAATTGTAATAATATGGTGATTATGAGAATAATTATCTTGGGAATGACAAAATAAAACCGCCCTGCAGCCTGCGGGGCGATTTTATGTTTCTTTTTTTATACCTCTGTCGCTTCCAGAAGCTCCACTTCGCTGTGGCGTTCGCGGAAGTAATTTAGAGTAAACTGATTCGCAAATAGGAGCAGGGGACGCTCGAAGCGGTCGAAGACCAGCATGCAGCGGCTGTCGATCTTGCTCTTTATGCGGTCGATCTCCTCGGGCGTGGCCGTTCCGTCGGCGGAGGCCACCTTAACCCATCTTGCCAGAGAATAATCCAGAGAGCTCATGCGGACAGGAGCATTGTATTCGTTCTCCAGACGGTACTGGAAAACCTCTATCTGCAGCTGTCCGACGGCGCCTATCACAGTTTCCTTGTACTCGTTGTGATACACCTGAATGGCTCCCTCCTGGGCAAGCTGCTGCACTCCCTTCTGGAACTGCTTTGCCTTCATGGTGTCCTTCGGAGATACCAGCGAGAAGAGTTCCGGCGGGAAGGTTGGCAGCGGTTCAAACTCGAATGCCTCCTTGCCCTGATAGAGGGTGTCTCCTATCATGAAGTTTCCTGTGTCGTAGATACCGATGACGTCTCCGGCCATTGCAGCTTCAACATTTTCCCTCTCGTTTGCCATCAGCTGCGTGGACTGCGCCAGCGTTATGGGCTTGCCGGTGCGGGCCAGAGTTACAGTCCTTCCGCGCTCAAATCGGCCTGAACATATACGGATGAAGGCCAGACGGTCTCTGTGTGCGGGATTCATGTTGGCCTGTATCTTGAAGACGAAGCCGGAGAAATCGGGACTTAAGGGGTCGATTTCCCTGCCGTCGGAGGTCTTTCTTGCGCCGGGGGCGGGTGACATCTCCAGGAAGTGATCCAGGAAGCAGGTGACGCCGAAGTCCGCCAGAGCAGAGCCGAAGAACACCGGGGTGAGTTCTCCTGCAAGTATGGCTTCGGGATCCACCGGGTAGCCCGCGCCTTCCAGCAGCTCCAGGCCTTCACGCAGCGCCTTGAGGTTATTCTGGGTTAGTATATCCTCCAGCTCCGGTCCGAAGACGCCTTCAGGACCAAGGTCCATTACGCTTTTTTCTTTATAGAGGTAGACGCGGTTGTCCAATATGCTGTAGATGCCCTGGAAATTCAGACCGGATCCTATGGGCCAGCTTGCCGCTGCTGCGGGCATGCCAAGCACATCCTCCAGTTCGCCTATGAGTTCCAGCGGGTCTTTGGCTTCGCGGTCCAGCTTGTTCATGAAGGTGAAGATAGGTATGCCTCTCATGCGGCAGACCGCAAACAGCTTTTTAGTCTGAGTTTCAATACCCTTGGCCGCGTCGATCACCATGACGGCGCTGTCAACGGAGGTCAGTATGCGGTAGGTATCCTCGCCGAAGTCGTTGTGGCCAGGAGTATCCATGATGGATATCACCTTGCCTGCATAGTCGAACTGCATTACCGAGTTGGTTACGGATATACCTCTCTGCTTTTCTATCTCCATCCAGTCTGAGGTGGCAAATTTGGCATTTTTGCGGGCTTTTACGGTTCCTGCCTGGTGGATGGCTCCGCCGTGGAGCAGAAGCTTTTCCGTAAGAGTGGTCTT
>JAFRWH010000232.1 GCA_017438085.1 Bacillota bacterium | reverse complement strand
TAGTACTCCTTTGCTCCCGCTATCCACTCTGCCGCTCCGAGCAGTGATTCTTCGGTGTGTATTCCCTTTACCACAGTAGTCCTGAACTCATAATCTATTCCGCATTCCATCAGAAACGATTTGCTCCGTTCAACAGGCGCAATGTCGAAGTCTTTAAGTCCGATGGTCTCCGCATATTTTTCGGGACAGTTCTTGATATCCTCCAACGTGCCCTGAGCCACAAGATAGCCGCCCTGCTCCCCTGCGCCGGGACCGATGTCTATGATCTGGTCCGCTGCCTCCATGGTCTCCTGGTCGTGCTCTACAATAACAAGAGTATTGCCAAGATCCGTCAGGCTGCGAAGAGCCTGAAGCAGCATGTGATTGTCCTTCTGGTGCAGGCCGATCGAAGGCTCGTCGAGTATGTACATTACGCCGACCAGTGAAGAGCCTATCTGGGTAGCCAGCCTTATTCTCTGGCTCTCGCCGCCGGAAAGGCTGGCGGAAGCTCTTGCCAGGGTAAGATAATCCAGCCCCACCTCGATCAGGAACTTCAGCCTTGCGACTATCTCTTTGAGTATGAGTCTTGCTATGGACATGTGCTTTTCGCTGAGATGGTTCGGAAGGTCCTCGGTAAAGACCAGGGCGTCCCTGACTGCCATCTCGGTGAATTCGATAATATTTTTTCCGCCTACGGTGACCGCCAGTATCTCCGGCCTTAGTCTCTTGCCGCGGCAGGAGGGACAGAGGTCTATGGACATATAGTCCTCCAGCTTGGCTTTGATCGCCTCGGAGCTGGTATAGCCGTGACGGCGCATCAGATTGGGTATGATGCCCTCGAAGGTATCGTGCCTGTGAGAAATGCTGCCGTCTCTTCTGACGTATCCGTAATCCAGTTTGCGGCCGCCGGTGCCGTATAAAAGTTCGTGTGTGAAGGCCTCCGGCAGGTCCTTATACGGCGTATCCAGAGATACTTTGTGGTAGTCTGCCAGCGCCTGTATGAGCTGCTTGTAGAAGCCTGCGTACTCCATTGATGCGAAGGCTTTGGTAAGCGCTCCGGCATTTATTGAAAGCTTCGGATCCTCTATTATAAGATCCGGATCCATGCGCTCAATAAAGCCCAGTCCGTTGCATTCAGGGCAGGCTCCGAAGGGCGAGTTGAAGGAAAAGTCTCTGGGCTCCAGCTCTCCCAGGCTGACGCCGTGCTCCGGGCAGGCCAGCTTGGTGGAAAACTCCAGCTCTCTGCTGTCGTCCCCTTTCTGCACCAGCGCTGCGCAGAGTCCGTCGCCCTGGCTCACAGCCAGTTCGATGGCTTCCGAAAGTCTCCCCTGCTGACCATCGCGCACCACTATGCGGTCGACGACGATATCTATGCTGTGCTTGTAGGTCTTGGCAAGCTTTATCTCATCCTCTCCCAGAGTCTTGATCTCTCCGTCCACGCGGACGCGGACGAAACCTTCGCGCTGAATGCGTTCAAGGATTTTTTCGTGCTGTCCCTTCTGAGCCCTGATGACCGGTGCCAGCACGGTGATCCTGCTGCCTTCTCCCTGCCCCATCAGCTGCTCAACTATCTGATCCACGGTCTGGCTGCTGATCTCTCTGCCACAGATAGGGCAGTGAGGAATGCCTGTGCGGGCATATAGCAGACGCAGGTAGTCGTAGATCTCCGTGACAGTACCCACAGTGGACCTGGGGTTTTTGGAGGTGGTCTTCTGGTCTATGGAAATGGCGGGACTCAGGCCGTCTATGGAATCCACGTCCGGCTTGTCCAGCTGTCCCAGGAACATTCTGGCATAGGCAGAAAGGCTTTCCACATAGCGCCTCTGGCCTTCTGCATAGATGGTATCAAAAGCCAGGCTGGATTTTCCCGAACCCGAAAGGCCGGTCACCACAACCATTTTGTCCCTTGGAATGGTAATATCTATATTCTTAAGATTATGGGCTCTGGCGCCCTTTATTACGAGATCTGTTTGCATGGTTTCCTCATAGAAATTGCAGAGTAATGATACTCTGCAATTATACACTAAACAATTATAAAAACAAATGTTTTTCCGGGAGAATTCTGGGCTTTTTTCTGCCCTTCCCGGCTGTTATTGTCCGGTGCTGAGTTCAAGCATCTGAAGGGATCCGTCGTAGCCGCTGAGCTCGATCAGATAGAACCTGGTGGCGCCTGTAAATGGATCCGTATAGGACAGCGCATTGTTCGGAGAATCGCCGGGGACGATCATCTTCACCTTAAGCGGCACCTCGCCCTTGAATTCCGGCTGCTCGTACATGAGATTCACACCGAAGGAGACCTGACCGCCGGCTGTCACGTCCTTGATGAATGCGTTGTAGAACTTGAAATCCTTTATGTCTCTGATAGCAGTGAAGAGCACCTCTACAGAATCGGGGTCATCAAAGGCTACGAATTCTTCATGCTCTCCGATATCATAATTAAGATCGCTGACGAAATTGGCATAGATCCAGTCGATCTTCTCCGGCTCCACATAGTCGTGAGTCAGCAGTTCAGCCCCCATGCCCTGTTCAAAAGTCAGAGTGCCGGGATAGTTTTCGTCCTGGACCAGGCAGGTAAACTCTGAATAAAGCTCGTTGTTTTCCAGGTACAGGTCGAAATGAGGCCCGCTTACGCCCTCCGCATTGTTCTCCTCCGAGTACTTCAGGTATCCCTCAGCATCTCCGCCAAGGCTTTTCATCTCAAAACCGCCGTTTTCATAGATCTTGAGCCGCAGAAGACCGTTCTCACTGTACCAGTCACCCACTAAAGGTTCAAAAACCTTAGTATCCGCTTCCTGTTCTCCCTGTCCGCCTGCGCATCCGCACAGCAGAAGAGCAAGGCAGAGCATAAATGCGATTATTGCTTTCTTTTTCATTTCACAAACTCCCAAAATTGATTGAACTGTTCCGATGACAGTTTAGCATAAAGCCTTCCCCGATTCCAACTCTATAGTTATCTTCTCACAGCTTCAGCTCGTATACACCACCTTTGAACCAGATGTCGCGGCCCTTTTCATCCTTGTAAAAGGAGACCAGTTCCGTACCTGTCTGCACAAAGCCCAGGGACCTGAGCAGATTTACAGAAGGAGTATTATTGAGCGCAGTGCCTGCGCTGAAATATCTTATGCCTTTGGATGCAAGGTGCTCAAGTATGGCCCTGATGCTTTCCTTTGCGTAGCCTTTTCTGTGCTGATCCGAACGGAAGCAGTAGCCGATCTCATAGGATGGGCCGGTATTGTGAAGACCCACATAGCCAATCAGATCGTCCTGAAGGAATACCCCATAGAATATGTGTTCCATGCTGTCGGAAACCGAAGCCCAGCGATCTACCCGTCTGCGGACAGAAGCCTCAGAAGGATCGTTCGGCGCATCATACTGAGCGTATACGGACTTCTCCGCATCCGCCCATATAGCCTGTATGCCTTTCCAGTCCTCAGCCCTTATCCGCCTTATGCTTAATCTCTCTGTCTTTATCATGTTTCTACTGTGTATACCGATGTATTTTTCAGATTCTTGTCGTATTAATCTACACTTCCACTTCCCGGTGCAGTTCCAGTGCCTCTACAGGAATAGTATCCAGATCAAGTACAGGCGACAGGTCCAAAGGCATGGTCAGCGGAGGAAATGTGTCGTCGTAGTGATCCAGCGCAACCCGTTTCGGCTTAAGCCTTTCGATGACTCTCATAGCCGGCGGGAAGTTATCCTCCCAGCCATTGTATGGCAGCACCAGAAGATCTGCATCTGCAGGGTATTCACTGTCTTCCCGCAGGTTCAGACTGCCCATAAGAGCCAGGCTTCTGCCATCAGCCTCGATCCAGTAGAAGACAGTTTCATCGTTTTCCCTGCATCTGGGGTTGTGTTTTACGATCTGCGGCAGATTGCCAAGAACCGGGGACTTTAATATGTATTTAAGTCTGCTCCATGAAGCGGTCGGCAGCACCGCATGCTTCCCGTGAAAAGTCCGGATATGGAAGCCATTCACATCCAGACTCTGATCAAAGCCCGTCAGCACCAGGTTTTTCTCAGGAACGCCATAGCTGCGCAATGTTTTATACGGAGTATTAGTGCAATATACCCTTACATCGTGGTTTCGCCCTGCGATCTGGTGAATGTTTACGATGTGGTCAAAATGGCCATGGGTGATGAAGATGTCCGTGAACCCGTCGTATTCATCTATTGAGACAGGCACAGCAGAATGCCTGAGCGGTACAAAGGGATCGAACAGTATCCGTCCCTCTCCGCAAATCAACTCCACCGAAGCTGTGCCGTGCCAGATGAGTTTCATACCCGTCCTCCCTGCATCAGGAATGCAGCTGATCGCCGTACCTTACAGAGCGTCCCAGCCTGTCAGCTATGATGACGCCGTTTTGGCAGGCTATCTGCCCGCCAAGCAGCACATAGTCTATTCCTGCAGGCGATCTGAAAGGCTCTTCAAATGTTGACCTGTCTTTGATTCTTTCAAAGTCAAATATTACTATATCCGCATCGCAGCCGCTCTTGAAACTGCCTTTTTGGGGCAGCCTCAGCCGCTCCGCAGGCATGGATGTCATTTTTGCGATGCCCTCCATAAGCCCGACTTTTCCGGGTCTTACATAATTAGCTATAAAGCGTGGGAAGGTCCCGGAGACCCTCGGGTGGCCCTGATCTCCCAGCAGCATGCCGTCGCTTCCAAGCATCACCAGAGGGTGACGAAGAGCCATCTCCACATCCTCTTCCTTCATCAGGAAGCCAATGGTCAGGTCCTGAGGAGCATTTTTTCTTTCCCACTCGAATATTTCTTTAGTGCAGCGCTGCCCTGCATATCTTCCCGTAGCCATCATTATGGAACTGTGATCCGCCTGATAGTCCTCCATGCAGCCTTCGTCATAAACCGCAGAACCGATATAGGTGGAAAATGCATTGTAAGGATAGCAATTGCAGGCCATATCCGCTCCGGCTGCCCTGTAGCCCTCGATCTCCTTCAGCAGCTGCTTCATCTGTCCGTAGCCGCCCATGCTGCCAATATGCGAAATCTGCACTCTGCAGCCGGTCTTTTGAGCCATATCGGCCATTTCCCTGACGGCCCCGAATACCTTGCCCACATCGCCGCGGACATGGCTGGACACCAGCCGCCCGGAAGGCGTGCATAGCGCTGCAAGCTTTAGTATCTCTTCGTTGCCTGTGCCTGGTATGTACTCAAGCCCGAAGGAAACTCCCATGCAGCCTGCATCCAGACGCTCCTGCGCCATCTCGGCCAGTCTGCTCTGCAATTTTTCATCAGCAGGGCTGTACCTGTCTGTGAGCCCGCATGCTTCCCTCAGCCATCCATGGCCCACAAAAAGGCCGAGATTTACGGTGTTTCCATGTTCGTCTATGTAGTCCAGCATGCGCGCAGGGTCTGCCCTGTTGGAGCCGCAGTTGCCTCCGATGGCAGTGGTGACCCCCATCTTCAGCATGGAGCGGAAGGTGTTCTGCAAAAGAATGCCG
>JAFRWH010000231.1 GCA_017438085.1 Bacillota bacterium | reverse complement strand
CAGTTTTCCGTTGAGAAGGCGTAAACTGTAAGATATCTGATGCCAAGCTCACTGGAATGCCGTACTATCTCTATGAGGGATTCCATGCCGGCTTTGTGGCCCTGAACTCTTGCCATGCCTCTTTCCTTTGCCCAGCGTCCGTTGCCGTCCATGATTATCGCAACATGCTCTGGCACTCTGTCCATATCGATAGAGCTCATCTTCAGTCCTCTGATCTTTCAACTGCAGCCAAAATCGCGCCGGAGGGCACTCTGCATGCCGTAAGCTCCGGTCCGTCTTCGCCTTCCTTAACTCTGATAATGCGAAAATCGCCCTCTTCCACAGGCTTTGGCCGGCCTTTGTAAAAGGGCGCAATTAAATTCACACGATACACTATGCCCCGGCTCTCAAGAAGAGCTTTTGCCGCTTCAAGCTCAAGACCCAGATACTCGCTTTGTTCCATTACATTTCCATCAGTTCTTTTTCTTTTGCAGCTACCATCTCATCTATATCCTTGATGCACTTGTCGGTAGCCTTCTGCATCTGATCGAGCTCGTCCTTAAGATCGTCCTCTGTAAGCTCGCCGGCCTTTTCAGCCTTCTTCAGAGACTCGTTCACATCTCTTCTGATGTTGCGAACGGAAACTTTGGATTCCTCTCCCATCTTCTTGATGGTCTTGGTCAGATCCTTACGTCTTTCCTCGGTAAGAGGAGGAATCACCAGTCTGATGTTCCTGCCGTCATTGGAAGGATTGATGCCGATGTCGGAGATCTGGATAGCCTTTTCGATCTCCTTGATGGTCTTGGGATCGAAGGGGCTGATCACCAGGGATCTGGGATCGGGCACAGTGATATTTGCGATGTTCTTAAGAGGAGTCTGAGCTCCATAGTAATCGATGCTGATCTGATCCAGCAGCGCGGGATTTGCTCTGCCGGCTCTTACAGTGTTAAGATCCTGTTTGAGCACACTCAGAGTCTTGCCCATCTTATCCTGATATTCTTCCTTGGTTATCATATATTCTCCTTTCCGGATGCTTGTTAACTTCAGCCGGGAGCCAAAGTCTCTGTCCTACTCGATGATAGTTCCTATCGGCTCTCCGCAGACTGCTCTGTAGATAGCGTTTTCTTCTGCAATACCAAACACATGAATGGTGATGTGATTGTCTCTGCAAAGAGATGCTGCAGTGGAATCCATTACCTTGAGATCCTTCTCAAGCACTTCTGTGTGTGTCAGATGGGTGAACTTCTTGGCATTGGGATTCTTCTCGGGATCTGAATCGTAGACCGCATCCACCTTTTTGGCTAGCAGTATTACGTCAGCATCCATCTCAGCAGCTCTTAAAGCAGCAGTTGTATCTGTGCTGAAGAAGGGACTGCCTATGCCTGCGGAGAAGATCACTACCTTGCCTCTGTTGAGGAGGGAAAGCGCTCTTCTTCTGATATATGGCTCGGCTATCTCTCTCATCTCGATGGCTGTCTGCATGCGGGTATCGACGCCGATGCGTTCGATAGCATCCTGCAGTGCGAGTCCGTTGATGCAGGTTGCAAGCATTCCCATGTAATCGGCTGTGGCTCTGTCCATATTCTCACTTGTGCGGCCTCTCCAGAAGTTCCCGCCGCCTACGACTATGGCTACCTGTACGCCCATGTCTACGAGCTGCTTGATCTCCTCTGCCACCTTGTTTACTGTGGCATCATCTATGCCTACATGCTTCTCACCCGCCAGGGCTTCGCCGCTTATTTTGAGTACTACTCTTTTGTACTTTGTTTCCATATATTCCTCCCGGCGATATTCCGCCAAATGAAAGTATAACACAAGAGAAGTTTTATTGGTATTATTTTAATGCGCAAAATAAGTTTGAATTATACGATTTCACGAACAATTCACAAAAAATCCCTGCCGTAAAGCAGGGCTTATCTTATATGTGTTCTCCCGGTCTGAGCCTGGACATGATAATCATAAGCGTTCCTGAGCGGAAGCTTATGCGCGCAGATCCGGCTTCCCAGACATTGCTTGCGCCAAGAGGAAATGAATTGTTCAGACTGTAGCCTTCTCCGCTGAACTTGCAGCCACCAATCGAAAGACCGTCCACAAGATCGCTCAGGGCAAAAAGGCTCAGAGACCAGCCATTATTTTGCGGAATGCTGTAAACACCGGGTCCAAGAATAAGTATTTCAGTATCCCTGCCCAGTATGCAAGCCTTCCCGCCGTTTGACACGATAAAAGCACCGGTCTGTATATTAGCTATAGTATGATCCAGCCTGCCTCCCAGGGCGCAGCAGATGCATATATCTCTGCAGCCGCGCTCCAGCGCAACCCTCGCTGCCTTCATGGTATCCGTATCGTCCTTCCTTGTGGGAAGCTCGATAATTGGGATCTCAGTTACGGGCTCCGGAGCTGAATCGAAGTCCCCGACAATGATATCAGGCGCAATGCCAAGCAGCTCCGCATATTCATAACCTCTGTCACAGGCTATGACCAGAGATTTGCTGTCCCCTGCCTGCAGATATTCAGTTATACAGCTATCCGGCAGAGGACTGAATTCTCCGCCGGATATTATAAGACATTTTTTCATGTTTAGCTGAAGAATCTCGGAGCCGCTTTATAAAGCGCAATTATACCTGCAATGGTCAGAATAGTCTCGGGAAGCATATAGGAACCGTTGTAGGTCAGAGAATAGATCACTGCGCCTATGCCGCTCTCAGTGATGGAGCCCCAGACGATGAAGCCTGAAAGGAAGCTGCAGAGGAAGCGGATAAAGCATGCGCAGAAGGTACCGAGAGCATAGCCTTTGATGCTGTTTCCTCCCATCCTGTCCTTGAACCATGCTGCAAGGCCAAGCCCTGTGAAGGCAAGAACGTAGTCAAGCAGTATTTCCAGTATCATGGCAAAGGCTGTTCCCGCAGGGGTCGGCCAGAGTCCGCCGAGCGCCATCTGAAGCAGCGAATTTGCGAAGCCTGCCAGAAGGCCCCACTTTGTACCGTGTCTGAAGGATACAAGTATAAACGGCACCATGGAAAGAATGGTTATCGAACCGCCGTTTGGCAGTTCAAAAAGCTTGAACTGCGCCAGAACAGTGCCGAGAGCGATCAGCAGCGCACATTCGACAAGGATCTGTGTTTTGGAATAGTTTTTTGTGTTCATAAAAAATACCTCCTATCAAGTGAAACAGAGGCATTAAACGAATTATATTCTATACTTCCTACGCCGGCATTATCCGGATCAGGTTCAAGAGTATGATCTCAGCCTTTCGGCACCTCTGTATTTGACTTAATTATTCTAACACTTGAAATTCAAAAGTCAATACAGCTTGGCACGTGAAAACCAAAAGGCAATACAGCGCGGGCTAATAAAACCAAGCAGGGATATCCCTGGTGTAGCCATCGTACCATTCCAGGATAAGCTTCGCATTATCCATCTGTGTCTTTATCTCCTTTTCTCCAAAGCCTATCGCCCATGGTATGGAGCCGATCATATTGGTCCCGAGATATATCGCAAGAAGAGTCCAGAACTGTTCAGGTATGTCATCTTCAAAATACGCTCTGATCATAGATGAGGCAAATATCGGGGAGACCTTTGCGCACCATACTATGCGGTTGTATTCTTCCCAGGGATCGCCCCAGCTCCAGCGGTCGAAATCAATGACATATAATTTGTTATCGTTAACTATCATGTTTCCTACATGATAATCCCCATGCTGAAAGCTCAGCGGCCGGTCCTTAAGAGCCGGACGGTTCTGCTCTATAAAATCTATTATGCTTCTGTCGCCATCAAAACGCAGCGGACAGTCCCTGTATTCCTGTATCTTCCTGTCGATCTTTGCATTGTAGCTTATATCCCATGCTGCAGTACCTTCAGGCGCGGATATGCTGTGCAGCTGCCTGAGCACCCTGCCTGCCTGTCTTCCCAGCTCCGCCTGCTGCTCTGAACTCATTGCAGGCAGTGCCAGCTCCGCAGATCCACCTTCTATCCAGTCCCATAGGGTCTCGACCTTTTTCCCGTCAGCCCGAACAGCAAGCAGATGGCTTACGGAATCGCATGGAAAAGCCTCAGGGCTCATAAGCTCCATCATGGTCCTGAACTTGGCTTCTCTTTTCAGAGGAGAGCGCCTCAGCAGATAGCTGAGGCCATCAGCATCCACAGCCCGGTATTTTTCATCACCGGACCATCCGTAGTCGATGATATGCTTTTCTTTAAATGAATCAAACAGCCTGTCGCGATCGGTTTTCATAATACCTCCGGAGATCTTACATCAGTCCGCTGATGTAAAAAGCGGCAGAAACTCCAATAGTAAGGAGCCAGCTTAAATACCTCTGAAACATTTCAAAATCCGAGGGTTCGGCCCTTTCAGGATCCCGGATAAGAAAGGTCACTCTGCGCCTGAATATGGCTTCAGCAAATACTATCTCTATGACAGCGAGTCCGTCAATAAATGTTGCGATAAACCACAGGTACCACTCACCGCGGTTCTTAAGCGCCGGCCCCATAAACATATCTATAAGCGCGTACTCCGAAGGTCCTTTTGCGGGTTCTTCCATAGAGACTATTTCAAGGGATGATACAAATGTTCCATCATCCCTGTAGACTATATAGTCGAATCTGCCGTCATACTTCATGACGCCGCCGCGGAAAACGACTGCATATTCGTCCCTGATCTCTATGCCTTTATAACGCTCTCTTGCGGTGATCTGCGGCACGGCCTCGGGGTCCTCACTTAAGGTATATGGACCAAATTTTGAAGGTCCGTACTCATAAAAGACCTTACCCTCTGTATCTTTGGTGAAGCTGAGTTCAACCCCTTTTATCTTTCCGGAGTAAACAGTTGTCCCTTCCTCCTCCTTTGGGGTGAGAAAAGCCCCCATATACTCAAGACCCTGTCTGGAGTTCACTATACCGTAGATAGCAGTGAAGATAACAAAAACAGCTGCGGCGATCATAAGAAATACCTGCTGCACTCTGCTGAGCTTATTCTTTTGCTTCATGATCATCTCCTCCACATATTGTTATTATACATTAATTACCACGAATATAAATATGATGTTCCGCAAAATAGAAGGAGCTATTCTGCGACTGTCAGTATCTCCTTTACGAACAATAAAAAACGGCCGGGAT
>JAFRWH010000230.1 GCA_017438085.1 Bacillota bacterium | reverse complement strand
TCCATGAAGATCATGACCCTCAACAACAGCCGCCAGAAGATAAATGACGCCCTGGGCAATCCTGTGGAGATAGGCATCGCCGTTATGTGGCGGGTAAAGGACACTGCAAGAGCAGTTTTCAATGTTGACAACTACAAGGAATACCTCTCTCTTCAGTGCGACAGCGCAGTCAGAAACATAGTCCGCATCTACCCCTATGATGTTGCTCCCAATGTGGACACCACAGGCGACGGCATCGCAGACGAAGGCAGCCTCCGCGGCTCCAGCGAGCTTGTGGCAAACCGCATACGTCAGGAGATACAGGACAAGGTCTTCGACGCAGGCCTTGAGATAATCGACGCCCGCATCACCTATCTTGCATATGCTCCTGAGATCGCGTCCGTGATGCTGCAGCGCCAGCAGGCCAGCGCCATCATCGATGCAAGGAAGATGATAGTCGACGGCGCCGTAGGCATGGTTGAGATGGCTCTTGAGAGACTTTCCGAAAAGAATACGGTTGAGCTTGACGAGGAGCGCAAGGCTGCCATGGTATCTAACCTGCTGGTGGTGCTCTGCGGCAACAAGGACGCCCAGCCCGTTGTGAACTCCGGCAGTCTGTACTAGAGGCGGAGCGATGACAACCAGAAAAGCACCCGGA
The DNA here is from genome assembly GCA_017438085.1 of Bacillota bacterium. The sequence continues at coordinate 1,940 of JAFRWH010000230.1, read as the reverse complement.
TCCGCCAATGGAGCATCCAGCGGATCCAAAGACACGGAAAGGAGGACAGTTTGATGGCAGAAGAAAAGAAACAGGTCCCCTTAAGGCTGTCGCCTAAGCTCTACAACGCAATCGCTGCCTGGGCGGAGGACGATTTCCGCTCCGTGAACGGCCAGATCGAGTACCTGCTGACCGAATGCGTAAAGCAGCGCAAAAAGAACGGAAAATACGTGTCCGATACCATCGACGAGCCCATCGAGATAGACATCTGAGAAGGCTATTTAGAAAAATATCAAAATACTTGTTGACAGCATCAGCCCACCTCTGTATAGTATATTTAGAAATATTTCTAAATAGCGAGAATACAGAAGTGGGCCTTTGCTTAAGCGAAGAACCGCTGTGTAAATGCGTAATAAGGAGGTTACCGTGATGATACAGGAAAAGATTATCGTAGGACAGGGCGGAGATTACCCACTGGATGGGATGCTGACGCTGCCCGATGGGACTTCAGGGCCCTTCCCTGCCGTTGTTTTCGTGCACGGATCGGGCACCAGCGATATGGACGAGCACATAGGAGGCCTCTACCCCTTCAGGGATCTGGCGGAGGGCTTGGCAGCCCATGGGATCGCCTCCATACGCTACGACAAGAGAAGCTTTAAATACCACCGGAAGATCGTAAAAAAAGGCGAGCAGGTCACCGTCAAAGAGGAGACCATAGACGACGCCATCCTGGCGGCGGAGCTTCTTAGAAAAGATCCCAGGATAGACCCTGAAAATGTTTATATCATAGGCCACAGCATGGGAGCCATGCTTGCCCCAAGGATCGACGCCGCAGGCGGCAACTTCAGGGGCATGGTGCTGATGGCAGGCACTCCCAGGACCATGGGAGAGGTGGTAACGGACCAGCTCCACGACATGTCAGCTTCAATGAATGCCTTCACAAGGCTTCTGATGAGCGGCCAGATAAAGAAATTTGAAAAGATATTCGCGGAGCTGGACAGCATCTCCGACGAGGAGGCAAAAAAACGCAACTACGGCGGAGGCGTCACCCTCTACTATTTCAAGGAAATAGCCAGATACGATGCGTCAGAGCTTCTGATGGCAACCGAAAAGCCGGTACTTATACTGCAGGGAGGAAAGGACTTTCAGGTAAATCCGGATAAGGACTTCAACGCCTATAAGGAGAGGCTTGCAGGCCGTCCCAACACCGAATACAGGCTGTTCCCTGAGCTGAACCACGTGTTCGTAAAGTCGGTCTACGGGGACATCAACAAGGCCATGAAGGAGTACAAGGTGCCCCAGAAGATAGGAGAAGAGGTCATCTCCGTGATCGCGGACTGGATACACAAGCAGACCGCTCCTGCGGGCTCAACTGCTGATGTTCAGGAATAAAGGAGGCTGTCATGTCTTTCTCTGACACATTCAAAGCCCTGGCGGACCCGGCGCGGCGGGAGATACTAAGCATGCTGAGAAACGGCCGCATGTCAGCCGGCGAGATAGCATCAAAATTCGGCCTTACGGGCGCCACCATATCCTATCATCTCAGCACTCTTAAAAAAGCCGACCTCATAAAAGAGACCCGCGAAAAAAACTATATCTATTATGAGCTCAACACCTCCGTTGTGGAGGAAGTAATGCTCTGGCTCTCGGGACTTAAGGACTCCGAAGACGTGGATGTTCCCGAAGAAAAGGAGGCATAAACGATGAAATTCAACAGAAAACAAGTGGCCGTAAGCTGCCTGCTCTGCTTTATTCCCCTTATAGCGGGACTGCTGCTCTGGAACAGGCTTCCGGACATCATACCTACCCACTTCAACATCAACGGCGAAGCAGACGGCTTCATGAAAAAGCCCATGGCAGTCATTGCCCTCCCCCTTTTCCTCGTGGCCATAAACCTCTTCACCATCTTCGTCACCGAGCACGACCCCAAAAACATCGACCAGAGCAAAAAGCTCTACAGC
>JAFRWH010000229.1 GCA_017438085.1 Bacillota bacterium | reverse complement strand
TATAAGAGACATCAAAGGAGCAGACTGATGATCAATATCAGAAAAGGTCTTCTTGCCATTATCGTTGCGGTCTCCCTTCTTCTGGGCGCCGGTGGGGTCATACTCTTTCAGGAGCTGAACAAGACCGGTGTTGTGGACGTCGGGAACAATGTGGAGATAACAAAGGCTGAGTACGAGGACTACCAGCACCTGGTGGAGACCTTTGGCAAGGCTGATTCCATAAGGAACTACATTCTGGACAATTACTACATAGAACTGGATCCGGATCAGATAACTGACGGCATGTACTATGGTCTTTTCGATGCTATCGGAGATCCGTATTCCTATTATATGAGCCCGACTGAGTATATCAATTTCCAGATAAGCTCCACCGGTTCCTATTCCGGCGTAGGCATCACCATGAGCGCTCACGAAAGCGGCTATGTGGTGGTCCAGAATCTTACCGAGGATGCTCCTGCCATGAACAGCGGGCAGATCAAGGTCGGGGACTATATCTACAAGGTCAACGGCACCGAGTATACCGCCAAGGAGCTGGATCAGTGCGCCGCAGCCGTGAGAGGCACAGCCGGCACCAAGGTGACCATCACCTTTTTAAGAGACGGCCAGCCTTTTGATGTGACTCTGACAAGGCAGAAGATCACCACAAAAACCGTTAAATACAATATGATCGAGGGTGAAGACAAGATAGGATACATCAAGCTTTCCGGCTTCGAATCCGCCACCGCTTCCGACTTTGCAGGCGCTCTGGCATGGCTCAAGACCATGGGAGCCCAGTCCTTCGTTCTGGATCTTCGCGACAATCCCGGCGGACTTGTAAGCATTTGCGAGCACATAGCGGACCAGCTTATCGGCCAGGGCACTCTGTACTATACAGAAGACCACGACGGTAACAGGGAGTATTCCACGCTTAAGGCAGGCCGCACTGATCTGAAATATGTAGTGCTGGTGAACGAGAACTCCGCTTCCTGCTCCGAAATACTTGCAGCAGGCATACAGGACAATAACGAAGCCAAGCTGGTGGGCACCGTCACCTACGGCAAGGGCATAATACAGTCATCGACCCAGCTGACCGACGGAAGCGCTCTGAAGCTTACCATGTGGCAGTATTTCTCCCCTTCGGGCAAGCAGATACATAAAAATGGCGTAAGTCCTGACTATACAGTAGAACTTACACCTGAATGCTACGATGATGAAGGAAACCTTACAGAGGACCTTCAGCTGAATAAGGCTCTGGAGCTGCTGCGCTGATTATTCGCTCAGCCTTTCCATAAGATCCTTATATGAGCCGTTTCCATAGTTGAGGCTTTTATTGACTCTGCTGATGGTTGCGGCGCTTGCACCGGTTTCGGAGACTATGTAGCTGTAGGTCTTCCCCTCGCTCAGCAGCATTGCAACCTGCCAGCGCTGGGATATGTCCTGCAGCTCTTTTATTGTCATGATGTCCTCGAAAAAGCGGTAACATTCATCTCTGTCCTTAAGGGACAGGATGGCATCAAACAGCGCGTCCTTAGCCGCTGTCTGAAATCTGGATTCATTTGCCATTTTATTTTCCCTTCTTAACTCTTTGCAGCGTTTTGATTTAACAAGCTAATACGCTGAAGCCTTTAACAGTATATCCATATTGGTACGATTTTGCAAGCTGGGTTTTGGGATATTATGAAAGTATATATATTGAAAAAAGATAGATACAGAGTATATAAAAGCGAAGCTGTCATAGCATATATTCTGGAAACAGAACATCCGTTCGGGATGGGACCGGAGGATCTGAGGCTGAACCACAGAGACAGCGGAGAGCCGTATCTTGCGCCTGCCGATGGCTGTGAAAATGCCTTTGCAGGCACTGAAGACACAGCGCTTCATGTTTCTATAACGGATACGAAAGAGCGCTGGATAGGAGTAATCTCCGAGGAGGCTGTGGGCCTTGACGCGGAGGAGCAGAGCAGAAAAGCATCGCCTTCCACAGTCAAAGCGCTGCACCCCCTGGAGCAGAAATATCTTTCCGGCATGGAGCAGGGAAGCAGCGAGTGGAGGGGGGAGTTCCTGCACATCTGGACTGCAAAGGAGGCTTACTCCAAATATTGCGGCGAGGGGCTGAAAATGGGCTTTTCCAGATTCTCCGTGCTGGATGAGGATCTCAGCTACGCTAAGCAGGTGAGATACAAAGACCGCCCTGCGGCTTATATTCACTTTGAAAAAAGAGACGGCCTCTATATCTGCCTGGCGACGCAGTCTCCTTGTGCAGAAAGCCCTGAAATAACAGCGCTGAACTACGACGCGCCTTTTAAGGCAAGCGCTCTTGAGACTGCTGCCGACATACTGGACAGGGGCATGCTCAGCGAAAAGGAACTCAAACAGAAGCTTAAACTGAAGGGTTATCCGGATGACGACATCGCCGCTGCCGCTGAGGCTCTTAAGGAAAGAGGCTATCTTGACGATGCCGCCTATGCCTCCAGATATATAAGCAGGGCCCGGCAGCAGGGCAAGGGGAGATTCCGAATAGAAAGTGAGCTGGCTCAGAAGGGCATAGAAAAGTCGGCCGCAACCGAGGCCTTCGATGCACTTGAAGGAGATGAAGATGCGGTGTCAGAAATGGAGCTGGCTATGGCCCAGGCGGAGCGCATCACAGCAGGAAAAGAGATAGATGAAAAGCTGCTGGCTAAAACCGCAAGGAAGCTGGCAGGACTTGGCTACAGCAGCAGGGTGATATACTCAGTAGTGGACAGACTGCGCAAATGATAATATAATTCAAAAGGTAAAGGGATATATCATCGGGGGAAACTATGGCAAACATAATAGATCTTAAGTGTCCGTCCTGCGGAGCAGATCTCCATTTTAATGAACAGCAGGACCAGTATTTCTGCAAATACTGCGGGACCAGGCTTTTTGTGGAAAATCCGAACGAAAAGCGCACAAGACTGATCAACGAAGCCAGGGTAAAAGAGGTAGAGCTCGAACAGGAAAAGTTCAGGTACTACACACAGGAGAATCATGCTTATGAAGAGCGTGTTGCCCGGTGGAAGAAGTATCTGCTGTACTGGGTCGTGGCTCTTGGAGTTTCTTTCTTCCTCGGCTTTGTGATGCCCGGCAGTTATTCTTCAGATTTTTCCGCCGGACTTTTTGTGTTCCTGCTTCTTTTCGGAGGAATAGCCGTCGCCATTATATATCCTAAAAAGAGCCGCATGCTTAAGAGCATGGAGCAGGGCGAGCCTCAGGATATGTCGTCATTCAGCTGGATAGCGGCTACAATACTCTGCGTGATGCTCGGGATATTCGGCGCTCACTATTTCTATGTCAGGCGCTACGGCATGGGACTGCTCTATCTGTTCACCGCGGGGCTGTTCGGCATAGGATATATCTTCGACATCATACGCATCCTTACCAGCAGGTTTCCTGACTGCTACGGCAAGAATCTGGCTGTCGGCAGATAGCGCTTCTGAATCAAAAGACTGCAGCTTTAACGCTGCAGTCTTTTTTATTTCATCCGTATAATGTGTTTGAATTTGCCGCTGCCCGGGTCCTGCTTCGGGGCTTCATCCGACAGGCGGATGCGGACATGCCGGACTCCCTGTGTTTCCAGATATGCCATCAGACATTCTCTGGCTTTTTCAAAGGCCTCATCCCTTCCTATGCCTTCTGTTTCTTCCATTCTAAGCGCAATCTCATTTCCGGGGTAGACCAGCAGCTGGAAACGGCGCAGCTCATGTACTTCCTTCAGCGTGGCGTAGATGGAAAGCGGCGCTATCTTTATCTCCTTTCCGTCTTCCGTAAAGCTGGTCACGTCGTCGGTGCGGCCTTCCAGTTCCAGCCAGGGCGAAATATTGCCGCAGCCGCAGGGCTCACTGTGCATTATCACCATGTCGGTCACCTCATAGCGTATGTAGGGCTGTGTGTAGTTATAGAGATTTGTCAGCAGTATTTTGTCTGACAGCGTTCCGTCGGGAACAGGATTTCCTTCAGCGTCCACCGGCTCCACTATCAGCCAGTCGTCGTTTATGTGGAAGTGACGGTTTCTGCATTCACAGGCCACAGTTCCGCCCTCCGTGCAGGAATAAGAGGTCTGCACGTAACAGCGGAAGGTATCGGCAAGCCTTTTGCGCAGACTGTCGGAAAGATATTCTCCTCCGGTCATGATTATGACGGGGGATATTTTCAGCCTGCCGGCTTCTGCCTCGTCTATGAGAAGCTCCAGATTGGATGGGTAGCCGCCCAGCATGGCGGGCTGAAATTCGTTGAGCTGCCGCACGATCTCAGGAATGGGATAGAGGGCGCTTGATACCGCCAGTTGCTTTCTCTTCCAGGGCATGGTCCGAAGTCTTGACCTGATGCTGCTGTTGCCGAGGTAAAAACCTTCATCCGCAAACAGTCCCATGCTCTTTCCGCCTCTCTTTATGAAGGCTTTCAGGTCCTCGGATCTGGCGTAGCTTCTTACTGCGCTGATCCCGCCCATTATATTATTGGCAGTCTTATCCACCACGGCAACCAGCGGATTTCCTGTGGAACCGGAGGTGGTGAAGACCATATATTCGCCGTTAAGCAGTCTTCCGATATTGCTTTTATCCTGCATAAAGCTTTCCACCTGGTCAAGCTTCAGCTTCCGGTCGCAGACCCAGTCGTCCCAGTGTTCCATCAGCGTTCTCTTGTTTACCGGAGGCAGATCCTTCAGCTCAAAGTCCTGAGGGATATCCTTGTATAGTTCTCTGTAGTAAGGACTGTTTTCTTTAGCATATTCAACCAGTTCCTTCAGCCTTGCCTGCTGAAGCGCGCGGCGCTGCTCAGAGTCCATCTTCTGATAGTCCCTGCACAGCTTCATAGCCTTGAAAATCCCGGTCTTTTTCATGATCATATCTCCCTTGCTTCGGACGCTTGATCGGTCGCAAAAAACCTCATGTATATAAAAAAGTATATCACGCGGCGCAGCATACTGTCCATCCGGCCTGTATTGAAAAAAGCCCCCTTGTAGTATATGATTCATTCATAATACATTTGCGGCAGGTGAGACTAGATGACTGAGATACAGAAAAGACTTTTTGAACTGCAGGATGAACAGTACAGAGACTTTCAGGCAAAGCTGATCCCCAATATCGATCCCAAAACCATGATAGGGGTAAGGTCACCGGAGCTCAGAGCTCTGGCGAAGGAGCTGATAAAGCAAGGTAAGGCGGATGCATTCATATCGGAGCTTCCCCACAGATACTTTGACGAGAACCAGCTTCACGTCTTTATCCTTTCGGCGATGAAGGACTTTGAGCTCTGTCTGGCAGAAACGGAGCGCTTTCTTCCCTTTGTTGACAACTGGGCCAGCTGCGATCAGCTGTCGCCAAAGGTGTTCAAAAAGCACAGGCCTGAGCTGCTGAAGCATATCGGTGAATGGATACAGTCGGAAGAAACGTATACCATACGCTTTGGCATAGGCATGCTGATGCAGCATTTCCTGGACGAGGACTTCGACCCGTCATATCCTGAAATGGCAGCAGGGATCAGATCGGAAGAGTACTATGTCAACATGATGATAGCC
>JAFRWH010000228.1 GCA_017438085.1 Bacillota bacterium | reverse complement strand
TCCACATCTATGCCGTCAAGATAGGCAAGTCCTATCAGGTAGTTGTGCTGCGGATCCTCATCATTTGCCGTAACTGCGATTGCCTTCAGCTTTTCCAGAAGAGTATTTCTGAATTCCTCCCCATCTTCCCCGCGCACACAGGGCGGCAGATCTTCATAGTGCTCTTCAAGAGCGCTGCGGTCAGTATCGACCATCTCCACCGGCAGGACAGGCTTATTCTTAGCCAGCGCTGCCGGATACTCAGTGGTCATTACATAGTTGATCTCGTTTACAAGATTCGGTGTGACAGCAAGGGCAAAAAGATCGCTCTTTTCAAGCATATCACCAATTGCCTGGTTGAAATCTTCACCTGGGGTAAGGAATTCGTCATACCAGATCGCAATGTCGCGGCATAAAGGGTTTTTGTGTATAAGCTGCATCAGTTCCTGAGCCTTTTTTCGATCTTTCTTGCGATAGCTCAGGAAGATATATGCATCAAAAGCAGCCCTGACTTTTGTCGCCAGTTCGTTGTTTACAAGCGTTGCTTTTATGTATGCAGCAAGCATTTCGTCAAAACTGCGCTTGGTATCCTCTGTATTGTTCGGATCCAGATACTGCAGATCTCCGAAACGCTTCCTGTAAACATCATCCAGTCCCTGTTCCATCATAAGGGGAAGAACCGGAATATGCTTTTCCTGCGCCAGCTCAAACTCTTCATCCATCGCCCTGTTAGGCTTAGTCAGAAGCTCAGATGTTACAGGCATTACAAAAAGCTGCATCTGCGAAAGACGAAGCTGAAGATCTTCCAGATCGTATTCTTCATCAGGTCTTGATTCGTACCAGACCGCACAATCCTGTATCCTCAGGATCTTCAATGCATATTCATCAAAATACTTACCGAGATCCCCGGGATAGCATGAAAAGTAAACATTCGGCTTACCCTGCGGCCTTTCATCGGCAATCGTTCTGTAAAGAAGCTGTGACATGTTATGATTCCTTTTTTGTGTTATTTTACTTTTCTCAATTCGATCTCATCCGTTAGATTCAATCCAAGTTTTTTCGCAAAAGCCTCTCCCTCTGCGGCGAGCCCGGGGTCTCCCACCATCCAAGCATCATGGGCGTCGTTCTGCAGTATTACGCGGCATTTTGTCTCAGCTGCCAGGCTCCAGAACTGCTCTGACGGGTAGTGACGTCCTTCATGCATTCCGAGCAGATTTATCTCCAGTGGCACATCCAGCTCCTCCGCTGCAGCAAGCAGCTGCCTTATGTGCTTTTCATAGACCTTTTCAGGACCGGTATAATGTATCAGATCCGGATGGGCAAAAAGGCTGAAAAGCCCTGTTTCCATGGCCTTTACCGCATTTTCGACATAGCCTGCCAGCACTGATTCGTCATCTGTGGCGCTTCCTGAATATTTTCCGTTATACTCACTTTTTGTAAAATGCTGACCAAGGATCAGATACTGAAGTCCTGCTTCAGCGCCAGAATCGAGCCTGACACTGCTTTCGGCAAGAAAATCGACGGTCTTACTGAAAAACTCAGGATAGTACTCCAACTCAAAACCGATATAGATCTCGGGCGCAGCCGGATCTTTGCCGTATTCCTCCCTCAGTTCACCCAGTGTCTTATAGTAATCCCCTATAAGCTCAGGCTTCATGCGGAAACCCGAATAATAAGGGGGTGTAAAAAGATACGGAGTATGGTCGGAAAAGCCAAGTCTCTTAAGACCGTTCTTTTTAGCTGTTTCTATGTATCCCCTCTCAGTTCCCCTGGCGTGATTGCAGCGCCAGGTATGTGTATGATAATTGCTTTTCATAGCTGATTCTCCCTCACTTGAATATGTTAACACAAAAAGACGGGAATGATACCCGTCTTTTGATTGGCATATTATGATCACGCTTCTATTCCCAGCTTGCGGACGCTCTCCTCGCGCATTTTGTATTTGAGTATCTTTCCTGCGGCATTCATGGGGAAGCTGTCAGTGAAGATGAAGTAGCGCGGAATCTTGTGCTTTGCTATGCGCTCCTTTGCGTAAGTCCTGAGTTCATCCTCCGTAGCGCTCTGGCCTTCTTTAAAGATGACCCAGGCGCAGGCTTCTTCACCATACTGCTTATCCGGAACGCCCACGACCTGAACATCTGAAACTGCAGGATAGCCAAGGAAGAACTCTTCGATCTCTCTCGGGTAAAGGTTCTCACCGCCGCGGATTATCATATCCTTAAGACGACCGGTAACCTTGTAATAGCCTTCAGAGGTACGGCAGCAGATATCGCCGGAATGGAGCCAGCCATCCTTGTCGATAGCCTGTCTGGTGGCCTTGGGCATCTTGTAATAGCCCTTCATTATGTTGAAGCCTCTTGCCACAAATTCGCCGTTCTCTCCGTCCGGCAGATCCTCGCCTGTCTCAGGATCTATGATCTTGCATTCCACGCCGGGAAATGCGCTTCCTACAGTCTCGGTCCTCAGCTCAAGGCTTTCGTTTACCTCGCCCATGGTGGAGCCGGGCGCGCTTTCGGTCTGACCGTAAACGCTCAGGATCTCAGTCATGTTCATCTCTACAGATGCCTTTTTCATCAGCTCCGGCGGGCAGTTTGCGCCGGCCATTATGCCTGTCCTCATGTGGCTGAAATCGGTCTTTGGGAAGTCCTCATGCTCAAACATAGCTATGAACATAGTCGGTACGCCATTGAAGCAGGTGATCTTTTCAGCGTTTATGCAGGCCAGGCTTGACTTGGGGCTGAAATAAGGCAGCGGGCTCAAGGTGCCGCCGTGGGTCATGGTGGAAGTCATGGACAGCACCATGCCGAAGCAGTGGAACATGGGCACCTGTATCATCATCCTGTC
>JAFRWH010000227.1 GCA_017438085.1 Bacillota bacterium | reverse complement strand
TTCCGCTCTTTTAGAGCATTATCAGTACATAGAGCTTCATCTTGAGGGCATCTACGCCTGCATCTGCGGCAGGAGCTTTTTCGACAGTCTGGAGGATGTAAGCAATTACAGCCTTACAAGGCTCGTGCGGGAGCTGGAGAAGGTGGATGAGGGGCGCATGGTGCCCGCTTTTAGGCCTGCTGATTACAAGCGGCTGGACGAGCTCTGCGAACGCAGGAATTACTGGGTGCACAATGCCTTTGTGGTCCTTGCTTTCGATCCGCAGACTGGAGATCTGAAGTATAAAAAGGACAGGAATGCCCTGCGCAGGGATACTCAGGAGGCCGAGTGGATGCGGGATTTTCTGTACGAAAAGAAATCCATGCTGATGGCGGATAACAGGGAGCATATCTCGGAAGAGCTTGATCAGGGCGTGGACGGGATCCAATAAAAGCCGGGTCAAAGTCCGGACAATATCCCCAAAAGCGGAAATATCTGAACAAATAGCAAAGCGGAGCAAAAAAACTCCGCTTTTTGCTTTATGTATGATATAATTAATTGGTTAATTACTTTGAGTTGAAAAGGAGATAGCTGTGAAAAGATATATTGCAGTTGTTGTAGTCCTTGTAATGATAATGATAGTGCCTGCCGTCACTGCCGTCAGGAGTCTGGCGGCGAATTCCACAGGTTTTTCCGACGTGCCGGAAAACGCCTGGTATGCAGAAGCTGTGGAATATGTCAGGAGCCGCGGCCTGATGGTCGGTACCAGCGGAACGCGCTTTTCGCCGAACAGCAGCTTTACCAGAGCCCAGCTGGCCATGGTCCTCTATAGGATAGCCGGGATGCCCGAAGTCAGCGGCACTGACAGCTTCGCGGACACCAGGGAAGGCCTCTGGTATACGGATGCAGTGCTCTGGGCTCAGCAGAACGGCATAGTGGAAGGCATAAGTCCCACCCGTTTCGGCACCGACGTTCCTGTCTCTCAGGAGCAGCTGGCAACCATGCTGTGGCGCATGGAAGGAGAGCCGGAGGCTGAAGAAGCTGTGGGCACCAGCGAGTATGCTGCAAAGGCTGTGGGCTGGGCTAAAGAAAACGGCATCATTGTTGACAGTCTGAATTTCAGCTTCACACCTTTGAGCAACGCTTTGCGCGGCCAGGTGGCCGGACTGATAGCTAATTATGTGGACTGGAAGGATGCTAAAAGTGCTGAAGCAGAGATTATAGTCCTGACCGTCGCCGGCAGGGAGCTTGATGTGGAATGGGCTGCAAACAGCAGTGTGGAAGCCCTTAAGGAGCTGCTGAAAGAGGGCAGCATCACTCTTGACATGAGCGATTACGGCGGCTTTGAAAAGGGCGCTGCGCTTCCCAAGAGCCTGCCCCAGAACAAGAAGCAGATGCACACAGACGCAGGGGACATAATCCTCTATCAGGATAAACAGTTTGTCATTTACTACGATACAAACAGCTGGTCGCTTACCCCTCTGGGAAAGATACAGGGGATGACCAAAGAAGAACTTCAGGAGCTGCTTGGCGAAGGAAACGTTCAGGCGGAGCTCAAGCTGGGCAGATAGCCCTGAATTCAAAAGGGAGGATATAAGACCGATATGAAAAAAATCATTAGCCTGCTGCTGGCGCTGAGCCTTGTGTTTGGGCTTGCAGCCTGCACTAGCGGAGGTAATAAGCCGAACGAACCTGCTCCCGGCCCGGAGCCTGTGACTCCTGCAGATCCGGAAGCCATCTATATGGACTTCATGAACGAGAACGTCAATGTCAGCCCGAGCTATGATACTTATGGACTTGAAACAGGCCATTCCTACAGCCTGCGCCAGATGGTCGAACAGGTAAATCAGGGTATGAATGACGAATACGGCGAAGGCTTTATGGGGGATGTTTCCTACAGCATAATCGACTGCGGTCTGGACGGAAAGCCGGAACTTGCGCTGAACATTCAGCACTATATGAACAGAGGCGAATACACCGAAGAGATGGAAGCCTTTTTCATCATAAAGGATTTCGGCGACAACGGTCTTCTGATCGTGGACAGCGATTACAGCTATTACCGTGTCTACTCTCAGCTTTCGGAATCCGGCGTTATCTGGAGCGGCGGAAGCAGCGGCGCTAACTACTGGGGCTACGATCTGCGCTATGTCAATGGCGACGGCGAAAGCGTGTTCCTGTTCGGCTGTGACGAGATCTACGCTCTGGAGGATTCAGCCATTCCGGCTTATCTGCTCCCCAGCGACAGAGATCCTGCCCCCTTTGAGTACGTCGAAGATTTCAGAGAGGACGGAAATCAGCTTCGCGTCTACAATTTCGAGCCATACTACGAGTGGAACGAGAACACTTACAATGATCATCTGAAGAAGAATATGTTCGTGCTTCTGGACTTTGACGGCAACGATACTGAGCTTGATCCCGAATATGAAGCTTATTATAAGCAGATCGGACTCGAGTTCCTCAGCGATGGGGAGATGGAGGAAAGACTGGACAAGCACTTGAAATCTCTGGGTGTTACAGACGCCATCGTGGACGCTAAGCCTGTTGAATGGATGCTGTGGGATGCCGAATGGCTCCCCAAGGGCTAGGGTTTCTTTACCTAAGCTATCGAGAGGTTAGAATATTATGAAAAAACTGACTGCATTGAGCCTGGCGCTCTTTCTGCTTCTTGGACTTTGCGCCTGCGGCGGAGCAAAGCTCGACCCCTCAAGCACCGAAGGGCAGCTGAAGCTGCTTGCGGACAATAAGGATGTCTGGTTTCACAGCGATGCCGAGCATCTTTATACCGTCACCGATCTGGACGAAAACGGCAGGCTGGAGATGATCGCGAGCCTTGTAGAGGGCAGCGGACAGTTCAGTTACAGCTATTTCTACGAAGTCAGCAGCGACTATAAGAGCGTCGAGCCTGTGGAATACACCTATGGTCAGGAGCATTCAGAGCCGGATCTGGGTGGACTTGCCAGGATCCGCTGCTACCGCGTGCCCGGAGACAATGTATATATCGTCAACGATGTCATACGCATCAACGCTGATGAGGTCTACGATGTGCAGGACTATATCTGCCTTAAGAACGGCGCTGTCAACGTGGAGGACCTGGCCTGGTGCATGATGCTTTCGCCCGGCTACACCTGCAGAAGCGACAACAGGACTGAGGTATATTATTACTCCGGCGGGGACGGCAGCGAAACTCTGGACGCCGGCGGTTATATCAATTACTGCGATGGTTTCTTTGAGCCCTATGAGCGTCTCGTATGCACCCTGGGCTGGATACAGTTGGCCGGTGAGACCGGTGATGCCCTCAGCGGGAAGCTGGCTGATTCCTGGAAAGGCTTTAAGCTGGAGCCGGACGATCTGATCTTCGATAATCTGAAGTACGATCCCGCCAGCTATCTGCCTTCCGAGCAGAAGATTGTTATGGGCTTTGAGCCTGAATACGGCATGGATTATCTTGAAGGCAACTGGGATCTGCTGATGCTCGAGGACCAGGGCGGCAATTTTATGCCCAAGGATGTTTTCGGCGCAGATGCAGGCCTGACTTTCATTGGAAAAGTGGGAGAGGGACAGGTCTACTTCCATTACGGCAACCCGGTGGATCCAAGAGGCTCATATCTGCTCACAGAGATGCGTTATCAGCAGGCTGATGGCCTTGGACTGGACGAGGATCCCAACTGGACCGTTGAGTTCTTTACCGATGACGGACTTGAGCGCTTCAATGCAAGCATAGATTCTGAAACCGGATTCCTTATCGTTACCTGGTTCGAGTGGCAGGCGGATGCGCCCGGCGCAGATCCCATGTATATGACCATGGTTTTCGAAAAAACTCAGGGCGTGGGCTAAACTGAATCTGCGTAAGAACGGACCCCTGAAATAAGACAAGGACCTCTGAAATATTCAAAGGATCTTTAAAAAAGGACCCCTGAATGGGGTCCTTTTTATGTGCCATTAAAATGGCCTGTATCTGCTGTATACAGGGCTTGTATGCTCTGTGCCTCGGTTTTTGGGTTTTGCCCGCTTATGCTGTAACGTCCTTGCGGAGCAGGTCTCCGGGCTGAATGCCGTCCGGCGCGCCGTCGATGGTGAGTATCACCATGGGGGAGGCGCTGCGGCTTAAGCTTTCGCCTTCTTCTGTGGTTATTGCCTTTACTGTGAATGGCTGGCCGGGCTTTCCGGGCATTACGGCTTCCAGCTCTTCGCCTACGTTGAAGGCATTGCGGGTCTGTATTTTCAGCTTTCCGCCCTTGGAAGGCTCGATGGCCGTGGCTATGAACTGCCAGTCGCGGATATAGCCACCGGTGTCAGGGATAAGCGCGCTGGGGTCGCCGAGGTAGAAGCCGCTGGCGTAGGGGCGGTGGGAGCTGGTATTGAGTTCCTTCATTGCCTCCTCCAAAGTGCAGCTTCCGTCCATCAGCATCCTGTAAGCGTTTACGGTGCTGCCGATGGAGTAGGGGGTGCGCATACGGCCTTCGATCTTGAAGGATACTACGCCTGCTTCTGCAAGTTTATCGAGGAAGGGTGCTGCGCAGAGCTCCTTGGAGCTGAGAATGGCAGTGCCGCGCTCGCTTTCTTCTATTGGGAAGTATTCGCCGGGGCGCTTTTCCTCCATCAGGTAGTAATTCCAGCGGCAGGATTGGGCGCATTCGCCTCTGTTGCCGCTGCGGCCTGTGGTGAAGGCAGAGATCAGGCAGCGGCCGGAGAAGCTCATGCACATGGCGCCGTGGATGAAGGCTTCCAGCTGAAGGCCTTTTGGCGCGCGGTCGCGGATCTCGGCGATGCGGTCTATTGACAGTTCTCTTGCCAGTACCACCCGGCTGGCTCCCATGTTCCAGTAGACCTCTGCGGCCTTGTAGTTCATGCAGTTTGCCTGGGTCGAAACGTGGATCTCCATCTCCGAACACTTTTCCTTGATCTCGGAAATGGCGCCAATGTCGGAGACTATGATAGCGTCAACGCCTATGTCCTTAAGGCGCTTTGCGTAGTCGCCCAGCACCGGGATCTCTTCGCTCCAGGCGAAGCAGTTCACGGTCACATAGAGCTTCTTTCCAAGGGCGTGGATCTTCTCTGATGCGATGGCCAGATTCTCCTCGCTGAAGGCGGCCTTTGCGGCTCTGAGCTGCATGAAAGGCCCTCCGCAGTAAATAGCGTCAGCTCCGTATCTGAGAGCGGTCTCTATGCCTTCCATATCTCCTGCGGGAGCGAGAAGTTCTATATCTTTTAGCTTTTTCATATTTGTCCTCTTGTGGTATAATTGATTCCAGCGGGCGGAGCCCATGGCGCCGCCTTTATTCGGTTTTGCTTTCGAATCTGTATTTTATCATGAATGTACGAAATAATAAACCTGAAATTTTAGCTCCTGTGGGCGGTTCGGAGCAGCTTCTTGCGGCGGTTAGATGCGGCGCGGATGCTGTGTATTTCGGCCTGCAGGATTTTAACGCAAGGCGCAATGCGGACAATTTCGCAGGCGAAGGTCTTAAGGACAGCATTGCCTACTGCCATATTCACGGCGTTAAGG
>JAFRWH010000226.1 GCA_017438085.1 Bacillota bacterium | reverse complement strand
CTTTGTGTAGTAGCTTGCGTGCTTTCGCAGCTCCCGAAGGGCTGTATATTCGCCCTTGTCCTCTGCGGTCAGCTCCAGCTGCTCCATTATCTTGTCTATTATATCCGAAACTCCCGGTCTTGTGGGGATTTCTTTTCCGTTTTTAAGAGCGTTAAGCTCTCTGAATATCCAGGGGTTGCCGAGAGCGCCTCTGGCCACCATCGCTGCGTCGCAGCCGGTGAAGTTCAGCATTTCCATGCCGTCCTGAGCGCTGAATATATCGCCATTGCCTATCACCGGAATGCTTACCGCTTCTTTGACGCTTTTTATTGCGTTCCAGTCCGCCTTGCCGCTGTAATACTGCTCTCTGGTACGACCATGGACCGCTATGGCAGAAGCCCCGGCGCTTTCCATCTTTTTCGCAAACGCGGCGGGGGAAAAGCCGTCGCCGGAGGAAAAGCCTATACGCATCTTTATGGTGACGGGCTTGTCCTTTGCGGCCTTTACCGCTGCTTCCACGCAGGCTGCCGCAAGCTCCGGAGTCCTTAAAAGCGCAGAGCCTTCTCCGTTTTTCACGACCTTAGGCACCGGGCAGCCCATGTTTATGTCAAACAGCACATTAGGCCAATCCCGCAGCTTTTCTATGGCTTCGGCGAACATCACAGGTTCGCTTCCGAAAAGCTGTATGCCCACCGGACCTTCCCTGTCCAGTATCTTCAGCAGGTTCTCCGTGGCGTGATTCGAATAGTGAAGGCCTTTGGCGCTCACCATCTCCGTGTAGCTCAGGGCTGCGCCCTCCCGCCTGCAGAGCGTCCTGAAGGACTCATCCGTAAAACCTGCAAGGGGCGCCAGATAGAAGGAACCCTCCAGGCTTTTCATTAAATTTTTAAAGTCCAGAGGGCTCACCTCGCTTATTTATCTTCGCTCTTATCTCCGGTATCTTCGGATCCGGCCTGTCCGGGCTCAGATCCATCGTCCTTGGGCTCAGCCGGGATGGGGATCTCAGCTTCAGGGATGTCCTCTGCGTCCTGACCGGCCTCTTCAGCCTTCTCATCCGCATATTCGGGATTGTCCTTGAACACCGGTCTGCCGCTGGCATCGAAGACTACCATGCGCCTCGGATTCTTAGGTTCCGGCTCCAGTTCAGCCTCGAGCTTTGCCCTTTCCTCGGCCTCGCGCTTAGCCCTCTCCTGAGCCTCAAGCTCCTCCTTGGCCTTGCGGACCTTGGTAAGCGCAAGCTCGTCGTTCTTCAGATCCTCTATGGTCTTGCTGCCGTTAAAGACAGCCTCGAACTGCTCTGCATCCAGAGTCTCCAGCTCCAGCAGCGCGGCAGCCACTCTGTCGAGCTCCGCTCTGTGGGAGATGATCAGCTCTTCAGTAGCCTTATAAGCCTCGTCTATTATCCTGCGTACTTCCTTGTCGATGGCGGAAGCCAGCTCCTCGGAATAGTTGCGCTTTGTGGTGTAATCCTGTCCCAGGAATACTTCGTCCGCATTGGCATAGTTCACAGGGCCTACAGCCTCGGTCATGCCGTACTTGGTCACCATGTCCTGAGCCAGCTTGGTTGCCCTCTCAAGGTCGTTGCTGGCGCCGGTGGAGATATCGCCAAGGACCACTGCCTCTGCCACGCGTCCGCCGAGCAGATCCATGATCTCCTCCAGCATCTTCGTCTTTGTGGCGTAGTAGCTGTCCTCTTCAGGCAGGTTCAGGGTGAAGCCGCCGGCTCTGCCTCTGGGCATTATGGTCACCTGATGCACAGGGTCGAAGCCCGGTATGCATCTTGCCACCACAGCGTGACCGCCCTCGTGGTAAGCGGTGAGCCTGCGCTCTTCCTCGCTCATGACGCGGCTGCGCTTCTTGGGACCTGCAATGACTCTCGTGATAGCCTCTTCCAGATCGTCCATGTGGATGATGGTGCCATTGCGCCTTGCGGTGAGCAGGGCTGCTTCGTTCATCATGTTTTCGATATCAGCAGGTGTAAAGCCCGGTGTGCGCT
>JAFRWH010000225.1 GCA_017438085.1 Bacillota bacterium | reverse complement strand
TTCCTGCTCTCAAAGCGCGTCGAAGGGGATAAATGGGAGACCCTCGTGCGCCCCGGCAGGCGTGTCCGCCCAGGAGATACCATAGTCTTCGGCGAAGATGGGGAGCTTAAGGCTCATGTGCTTTCCAATTCAGAAGGAGGCACAAGGATAGTTGAATTCGAGTACGATGGCATCTTTATGGAGATACTGGAGAAACTGGGTTCAATGCCGCTTCCTCCGTATATAGAGCGGGCGGCTGATGAAAGCGACAAGGACCGCTATCAGAACGTGTATGCAAAAATCGAAGGTTCAGTGGCTGCTCCCACCGCAGGACTGCATTTCACTCCCGAACTCATAGAAAAAGCCAGGGAAAAGGGTATAAAAACCTCCTTTGTCACCCTGCACGTTGGCATAGGGACCTTCAGACCTGTAAAGGTGGACAGGGTGGAGGACCATCACATGCACTTCGAGGAATACACCGTGTCCGAAGAGGCTGCAAGGATAGTCAACGAAACAAAAGCCGCAGGAGGGCGCATCATCTGCGTAGGCACGACCAGCTGCCGCACTGTGGAAAGCGCGGGAACTGAAGACGGCGTGCTTCATGCAGGAAGCGGAAGCACAGGCATATTCATCTATCCGGGCTATAGATACAAGGTCCTTGACTGCCTGATAACCAACTTCCATCTGCCCAAATCCACGCTGATGATGCTGGTATCCGCGCTCTATGACCGTGAAAAGATACTCGAAGCATACAAAGTAGCCGTACAGGAGAGATACCGTTTCTTCTCCTACGGCGATGCGATGATCATTCTGTGATTATGATGATCCGACCATGAAAAAGGCCCGGACCCGGAGGCATTGCGCTTCCGGGCCCGGGTCTTCTAATTGGGAGATTCAAATGGCTTGCTAATTTACGAATTCACCGCATTCCTTTACGTCAAGAAGGAATGCTTTAAGGAGCTTCTGAGAGTTCTCAAGATCCCTCAGATCTATTACCTCTCTTGCGGAGTGGGCGTTTCTTGAAGCCACGGAAATTCCTCCTGTGGGAACGCCCTTGCCGCTGTTGAAGATGGCACCGGCATCAGTTCCTATACCCATCCAGATATCAGGCTGGCTTGGGAGACCGTTATCGGCTGCAAGTTTTTGCAGCCTCTTGTATACTGCCGGAGTGGCGGCGTAGGTCATGTCAAGTATTTTGATGGCAGGACCATTTCCTATCTTTACGCCTCCGTCATTTACGCTTTCAAGGGTATCTCTTGCAGGGGTTGTGTCCACGGAGATGCAGGCGTCAAAATCCACCTTTTCGCTCAGCCATCTGGCTGCGATGCCGGCTCCGAAGAGGCCAACTTCTTCCTGTACAGTGAAAAGGCCGTATACTGTGCCGGAGACCTTGGAAAAGTCGAGGTTTTCGAAAACATCTATCAGCATAGCGCAGCCGACGCGGTCATCGAAGGCATGGCCTCTGATGCGGTATTTACCCAGAGCTTCTATCTCGGTATCCCAGGTTATCTGGTCACCTTCGCTGACGCCCATTTCCCTTGCTTCGGCAGCGCTTTCCGCTCCGATGTCGATGTAGAGCTCGGTGTAGGGACGCACTCTCTCCTGGTTGTCAAAGCGCCTCAGATGGGCTGAGATCGCTCCGATGTGGCCCTTTACAGGACCCTTGTCGGTGCTGATGACAACGGACATCAGGGGCAGGGTGCGGTTATCCTGTCCGCCCCTGAGTTCAAAGCGTATAAAACCTGCAGGTTCGATCTTGGTTACGAAGAAGCCTACTTCGTCGGAGTGAGCGGTTATAAGGATGTTGGGGCCGGGCTTTCCTCCTTTTTTAGTGACTACGAGGTTTCCTATGCCGTCAGTCTCCATGCTGTCGACCTTGCCCTCGAGCTTTTCCTTTATGAGTTTTATTATCTGCTGTTCGTGAGCGCAGGCTGCAGGTACAGCTGTCAGTTCTTTCAGTAGTTCAAGCATTTTATGCCTCCACGATTTACAGAACGGATTCGAGGTATTCGATGAGTTCTCTTTCTTCTCTCATAACGCGGTTGATGCCTCTGGTCAGTTCAGTCTCTGCCATATGATATCTTGAGGAGCCGGGAGCACAGAGTGCCAGCCTTTCACCGGCAGCAAGGGCAGGGATGGGGTAAATGCCGCCGCACTTGTCGAAGTCATATATATTGGCTTCGTGGAACATGAGTCTGGTCAGGACCTCGGCGGCTTTGATCTGTATGCTGCAGATTCGGTCTATCTCAGCAGGATCGCTGCTGCAGGCTGCTGCCAGCTTGTCCAGCTTCTCCAGCAGGTGATCCAGCTTTTCAGTCCTTGCAGCCAGATCGTAGAAATCGTATCTGCTTCCGCACTTTTCTCCGAGAGCCTTGATGGTAGCCATCATATCCCTTGTGCCATCTGCCAGCACCAGAGGAAGGGCATTGTCGTCCATGAGCTT
>JAFRWH010000224.1 GCA_017438085.1 Bacillota bacterium | reverse complement strand
AGAGCTGGTCGGCCTTAAGGAAGATCACAAGCTGCTGCTGGTGCTGGCTATAGGCAAGGGCACGGAAAGCGCTGTGGTCGAGGATCTGGAGCCCGGCGATGAAAAGTCCGTTTACAGGGACGAAAACGGCGTCACACATGTAAAGAAGCGCACTCTGGACGAGCTCATCCTTAAAAGAGCATAGACCGTGAGCGGCACAGGAGGAAATAAAATGAAGACCATAGGAATAATCGGCGGCATGAGCTATGAATCCAGCATCCACTACTACAAGAGGATAAACGATCAGGTGAATGCCATTGCAGGAGGTCTCACATGCGCCCGCATGCTTATCTGGAATGTGAATTTTGAACCAATCAGACAGCACATGCTGGCAGGCGAATGGGATGCTATCGGAGCTGAGCTTTCTGACATAGCAAAAAGGCTCGAGGCCGGCGGCGCAGACTATATCGTAATCGCCACGAACACCATGCACAAGCTGGCGGGTCAGGTGCAGGCGGCGGTTAAGGTGCCTGTCATACACATCGCGGACTGCGTGGCGGAAAAGTGCAAGGAAAAGGGTGTCAAAAAGGTTGGCCTGCTGGGAACCAAGTACACCATGGAGCAGGATTTCCTGAAGGACAGGCTTGCGTGGAACGGTCTTGAGGTGGCTGTGCCCAGGCTTCAGGAGCACATAGACGGCATCGATGACATCATCTTCGGCGAGCTCTGCAAGGGCGTGGTCCTTGATGACTCCAGGGAATACTACAAGAGCGTCATCGCCAAGATGAAGGAGGAGGATGGCATCGAGGGTGTGATTCTGGGCTGCACTGAGATCGAGATGCTCATAAAGCCGCAGGATCTGGACATCCCCGTGTTCGACACCACCCAGTCCCACATAGACGCAATAGTGGATTATTGCCTGGAAAGAAGGTAGGGGCAGGAAGCATTCTATTGGGTTCGATTCCCACACATATTACAAGAAAAACAAACAGACACCAAAAGGTGTCTGTTTGTTTATTGGAGCGGATGAAGGGAATCGAACCCTCGACCGCAGCTTGGGAAGCTGCTGTTTTGCCATTAAACTACATCCGCGTGCTATGCTTTTATCTTCAAGCTATTCATTTATGCCATTTGCGTCCGCCTGCAGGCAGCTCAAGCTTCGCATACTGCTCGCTTTCGCTGGCAAGCTTGCGCATCGGACTTAGCGCTGCTCTGCCTTCGCTGCGCTCGGCAATCGCAGGGTCAAGTCTCGAAAACTACATCCGCATGGCTTTTGTAACTTAATTATTATACAATAGCTTTTTCAAAAAGAACAGTGTAAAAAAGATATTTTTGCTTTTGCATAATTGACTCCTGGTTTATAATATCATCGAGAGGTAATGCTATGGAGCTTAAGGTAATGAAGTGCAAAAGCTGCGGAGCTGTTCTGGATGTAAGACCCTGGAGCAGCAGAGTCGTATGCAGCTCGTGCGGCATGGTCTATTTTGTAGAGAACAGTAATGCTGCGGGCAGCGCGTCGCGCCAGGCAACAGCACAAGGCGGGAACGCTCAGTCATCTCCTGACAATCCAGTGGATGTAATACTAGTTCCCTCCGGAGATAAAACTATCAGTCTGGGCATGGTTTTCAGTCCTGAAGACTGGCGATCTCAGGAACCAAATCTCAGTAACATGGCCAGTTTCACGATTCAGTACATTGCAGACGACTGTGTGCGTTATGAGTATAATCATCACGGATGCAGCCCGGAGTACAGGAAAGACCTGCTGGCAGATTTTGAATCGGAACTGGATAGACGAATAACTTTCTTCAGTCTGCTTTCGATGTTAAGCGGAGAAGGCTTCGATCTTGACATAGGAAATATGTATCTGGATTTCAGAGCTTTATACGACCGTACTGTATACAAAGAGTCGCCTGCGAAGGAATCCGTAAATACAGAAAACTATATAGAACCGGATATATATTACTTTAACAATAAAATCGACTCTCTTAAAAGGACCAAAGATAGCTTCTCGATCGCCAGCTGCAGCAAGGCCGAGCGGGATAAGTTCTACAGAGAATTGGACAAATGCGCCGATGAGATCGTAAGTAAGTATCAGCTGGGTTACAAGGATGAGATACGCTATTCCGCGCCGGCCATAGAACAATACCGCGTTCTCTCTGTATTGGGTATTTCGCATCCCGATAAGTACCGAGCGTGGGGTCTCAGATTCAGAGACAGGCGGCTTTTCAAAACGGTCCAGCCGGGGGATGCTGCTGCGCTGCTGAGTCCGGAGCAGATAGATACCGCTGAGCGGGTGGGACGTAACGAATGCGTCGAGATCATCGCAGAGCGGCTTTTCAGGGAATTGGCTGCAGAGGAACAGGCTGAACTTCAGGCCAGAGAAGACCCGGCTTACAAATACTATGTCAGTATCAATGTATCTGCCGGAAATGTGAATTACCATAGAGATATACTCAAGTATGGCAAGCTCTATAAGGCGTACAGTCAGAAATATGAATTCAAAGAATTCGGCATGAAGGATATAGAGGATCCTTTCATAAGAAGCTGCCTTACGGCGCACATATTTACAAAGCTCAGGGAATATGAAAAGAAGGGCGGCTATGTGGGCTGGAATATCACAGGATACAAGGGTTCGTCAGTCGTAGATCTTAAGCTGGCTGCCACCACAAGAGGAATATATAAAGACTGGGTCTGATTTGATAAAGCAGCAGTCCTGCTGCGAACAGGGAGATAATTATGGAATACGAAGGAAGAATATGCAGAGCACCGGGGGAGAGGGCAAGCTACAACCTGCCCGTCACCGTGGGTTGCTCCTATAACCACTGCAAGTTCTGCGGCCTTTTCAAGGACCTTACCTACAGGGAGATCCCCCTTGAGAAGATCGAGGAGGAGCTCAGGCGCGTGAAGGATCTGGGAGGAGACCCTAAGGTGGTCTACCTTGGTGACGGCAACGCCTTTCACCTTAAGGCTGATCAGCTGGTGACCATACTGAATATGGTCCACAGCTATTTCCCGGGTTGTCAGGAGATCCGTATGGATTCAACAGTCCCCGACATTCTGGCAAAGACAGACGAGGAGCTGAAGACTCTGGCAGGGCTGGGCATCAAGCGGCTTTACATCGGTATCGAGACGGCTCTTCCCGATGCGCTGAAATTCATGAATAAGTGCCACACTCTTCCCATGGCTTACGAGGCCATAGAGCGCATCCACAAGGCGGGCATCGACTATGCAGCCCATGTGATGAGCGGCGTGGCAGGCGAGGGCAGAGGCATCGAAGATGCCGAGACGCTGGCGGCTTTCATAAACGAGACGAAGCCCGTGCTGGTGGTGAATTTCGACTTCGGTCCCAGACACATGGAAGAGGATATCAAAGCCGGCCGCTTTGTGCCCGCAGGTTTTCTGGAAAACCTTCAGGAGT
>JAFRWH010000223.1 GCA_017438085.1 Bacillota bacterium | reverse complement strand
ACGTCCAGACCGCAGTGCATGCCGGGGGAGCAGATGTCGCAGAGGGAGTGCTTTATTTCTATGCCGCTCTCCGCTCCGGGGATCTTTCCTTTTTCGTAATTAATGTTCTGCATTTACATGGCCCTCCAGTTTTTCTATGAAGGAGGGCTTCAGGCCCTCTTTTATAAGTATGCCCTTCTGAATGGGTGAGATGTCCTCTGCGCTGCCTTCCATGATGGCGTATAGGTAGTTCTTGATGGCGCCGCTTATGCGGTAGTTGTCAAGGATGTTTACGCCCACCAGCTTGCCTTCCTGTACCACAGCCTCTACGAACAGTCCCTGGTGGATGTTTCCGGAGTAAAGTACTTCGCCCTTCAGGCGGTTGTCGCCGAAGCCGATGAAGTCCATATCCATGAAGTGGGTGATGTTGTGCAGGAAGTTGCCGTCGAAGTCCGCGGGCTTGCCGCTCATATTGGCGCCTGCGGTGGTGCCCTGGTGAGCTGCATTGGCCCAGAGGCCGATGATCATGGTGTTGCTGCTCTGAAGCTCGTTGCCCTCGCAGCAGTCGCCTGCGGCGAATACGTCCGGATCGGAAGTGGCCATGCGCTCATCGACAACTATGCCGCGGTTGACCTTCACCTGCTCCGGATCTACAACTGCGGTATTGGCGCGGGTTCCGATGCACAGAACTATCAGATCTGCATCGATTACAGAGCCGTCATTCATGGTGCAGTGATAGATATCTCCGTCCTTCTGAGCGCTCTTGAGAGCGTTCCCAAGAGCCAGCTTTACTCCCTTGGCTTCTATGCGGTCTCCTATCTCCTTTGCCACATCGTCATAGGCAGCCAAGGGGAACATTTTAGTGGCCATATCGGCCAGAACGGTCTCTATGCCGCGGTTGACCAGCAGCTCCACAACTTTTATGCCTACCATGGAAGCGCCTACCACCAGAGCCTTCTTGTGAGGCGTGCTGTCCAGCTCTTCCCTCAGCTTTATGGCATCGAATACGGTGCGCATGTAGAAAGCGTCGGCCGGATCGAGCCCTTCGAATCTGGGTGCAAATGCAGATGCTCCGCTGGAGATCAGCAGCTTGTCGTAGCTGACAGTCTCCCCGTTTCCAAGCAGCAGCGTTTTTGCCTTCGCATCCACCTTAGAGACCTTGACATCCTTGTGCATGTCAAGCTTCAGCTCCTCCTCGATCTGGTCAAGAGTGCCAAAGGGGAACAGGGCTTCAAAGGGTATGCGGTCCGCCACATAATAGGTGGTGAGCATGGGGTTGTAGGGGGCATAAGAATGATCGCTGTACACGCTGATCTTTCCGTCGGGATCGTTCTCGCGTATGGTCCTGGCAGCGTAATAACCGGCGCAGCCAAAACCGACGATGACATAATGCATATTATTCTCCCTCCTCGTTAATTCTTATAAACTTTAAATCGGCATACGAAAAAATGCGTATACCACTATACCATTATAATTTTACAGTTGACAGCCGATTTAAACAATAATCAATTCATTATATATCTAAGTGTTAATCAATAAAAAATGATAGCTGCCGAGAATGCATTTGCTTTCTGCGGCTGAAAATATCTTGCGCCGGTCTGTAAAAACATATACGATATTGATTATCGGAGGTGCGCCATGGATATACGGCTCAGACCAGTGCCAACGCAGAAAGCGTCGGAGGCAATATACAGACAGATAGAGGAACTGATACTTTCCGGTCAGATATCGCCCGGAGACCGCCTGCCATCTGAAAGAGCCATGATGGAGATGCTTGGGCGCAGCCGTCCGACCATAAGGGAGGCACTCCGCATGCTGGAACGCAATGGCCTCATACAGACCATACCCGGCTCCAGGGGCGCAGTGGTGCTTGCTCCTGACAGCCTTTCCGTGGAAGAACCTCTGGAGAATATGCTGAATCTGAGCCTCATCACAGGCCAGGAACTGCTTGAGTACCGTGAACTGAATGAGGTGGCTGCAGCTGTATGGGCAGCGCAGCGGCGCAGTCCTGAGGACCTGGATAAGATCAAAGCTGCGCTTGATGCTCTCGATCCCGAGCCCTCGCAGTTTAAGGATTTTTCAGAGCTTGACATAGCTTTTCACCGTGCCATTGCAGATGCAGGCCACAACAGGGTATCCTCCATGGTGGACCGTGTAATACACAGGCTCGTTGCCAATATTCTTGAAAAGTCTCATGCTGCAAAAAGCCCGGAGGACCAGCAGCTCATGATGCAGCAGATCCGCCGCTCTCACAGGGATATCTACGATGCAATAGCCGCCGGCAGCCCGGAGGCTGCCAGAGCGGCTATGATCGCGCACATGCGTCTGTTTGAAAAGGATATCCTGTCTGTTTAGAAGTTGTTTCTGGTATCGCCTGTTTTTCTGCGCTCAACGGCCTGATCGTAGATGCCCTTGAACATAAGCATCAGGGAGTGAACTCCTTCGTAGCCTATAACCATGGGATGAGGTACGCCGTCCACCAGTACTTTAAGCAGTTCCATTTTTTCTATGAAATTGTCCGCAAAGGGGTGGTTGGGGATCTCCACAGCCACACCCTGCTCAAAGCATACCTTGTCGAAGTAATAAACGGAATCTATCTGCTGGTATACTCTTTCGAGGGCTTTGTTGGGCCCGGTGCCTCCCCACATCATAGCTTTGTATGCTCTGCCGCAGTCATAGACCGTAAAGATGAAGGATGCGGTGCCGGGAGTGTGACCGGGTGTGGAATAGATGGATACCGCTGTGTCACCCAGAACGAAATCCTCTCCGGGTACCAGATAGCCGTCCATATTGAATCCCATGGGCTTTCCGCCGGGTCTGGCATTTGAAATGTCGTTTGCGAATTCTTCGTCCACCTGGGTCATGTAGAGCTTGCAGCCGTATTTTTCGCGGAATTTGTCTGCGTCACCGTAGTGATCGGCGTGGCCGTGAGTGATGAGTATGGCTTTAAGATCCGCAGGATCCAGGCCGGCCTCAACGATCTTTCTCTCCAGGTAATCAAAGAATCCTCTGTCCATGCAGTCAAGCATTATAAGGCCTTCGGAGCTTCTCAGTATATAGGCTCCGAACATGTCGTTTCCGATGAACCACAGATTGTCGAAGACTCTTGTCGCAGGGACCTCCTTGAAGATGCCCTTCATCATGTTGGAACCATTGTGGGGATTGGCTTTTCTCCAGTATCTGCTTATCTCTGCCATTTGTATTGCCTCCTTTATATGTCTTAAAGGTTTATCCTATGCGCTTTACGTCGCAGGCTTCGCCTGCTGCGATCATTGCTGTTATCTGTTTTTCGCTGTAGCCAAGATCCGCAAGAACGCTGCGGGTCTGCTCTCCAAGGAATGATGCTCTTTCATAAGGCGGAAGTTCCGTTTCCTTGAAGATGACCGGAGTCCTGACCATGGTACGCTCATGACCGTTGGGGAATTTTACCTTCGTGAGTATGTCGGAAGCCCAGGCCTGTTCGTCCTCCAGTATGTCGCCCCAGGTCTGACACAGTGAGTAGGGCAGATCGGCCTTTTCCATGCGTTCCTTGAGCTCCTGATAGTCGAGCTTTGCTATCTCCTCCACCATGATGTCGTAAAGGAGCTTTGTATTGCCTCCGCTGGTCAGATTCGTCTGGGGCCAGAAGCGCTCATCGGTCACCAGATCCTCTCTCTGCAGGACCTCAGCTACGAATTTGGGATAAAGCTTGTCGTACTGAGGCATGGCCAACTCCACCCATCTGCCGTCCCTGGT
>JAFRWH010000222.1 GCA_017438085.1 Bacillota bacterium | reverse complement strand
TGGATTTCATAGAGGAAGCGAGGACTGCAGGAGCAGTAGTTACCGGCGAACTGGAGCTGGCATACCAGATCTGCAAGGGCAGTTTTCTTGCTATAACAGGGACCAACGGAAAGACCACCACCACAACGCTTCTCGGCGAAATAGTTAAGGAGGCCGGCCTTCCCTGTGAAGTCGCCGGAAACATAGGCCTTCCTGTGACTCAGGTGGCGGCGGAGGCGGCTCCGGGGACCTTTATGGTTACCGAGGTATCCAGCTTCCAGCTTGAGAGCATAATCACTTTCAGACCCCATGTGAGCGCCATCACCAACATCACCCCGGACCACATGGACCGTCACAAGACCATGGAGGAGTACCGGAGGGTAAAGCATCTGGTGCACAAAAACCAGACCGAAGAAGATTACTATATCTTCAACGCGGATGACAGGGAGCTGGCGGAAGAGAGCCTGGCTATGGACATCAGAGCAAAACGGGTTCCCTTTAGTCACAGCCTTTCAGAGGCGGAACTTAAGCGCTACGCAGCCGGAAGCGGGATATATGCCTTCTGCGAGGACGGCGTCATTCAGATCCGCGATGGAGAGAGCAGGAAGATAATCTGCCCTGCGGCAGTGCTTCAGATCCCGGGGACTCACAACCTTGAGAATGCGCTCTGCGCTGCAGCCATGGCCTACTGCGCGGGCATCAGCACCGCCATCATAGCCAAGGTGTTCAGCGAATTCAAGGGCGTAGAACACCGCATAGAATTCGTAAGAGAGATAGACGGAGTGCGCTACGTTAACGACTCCAAGGGCACCAATCCGGATTCCACAGAGAAGGCCATAGAGGCTACAAAGCCCGGAATACTGCTCATAGCAGGGGGCTACGACAAAGGCTCCGATTTTAAGCAGCTGGTATCCAGGTTCGACGGCAAGGTCAGAAAGCTGCTGCTGCTTGGCAAGACCGCTCCCAAGTTTGCGGAGGATGCCAGAGCTATGGGCTTCCCGGAGGAAGACATGGTATTCTGCAGGGATATGGAGGAATGCGTGGCTCAGGGCAGGGCGCTTGCTTCTCCCGGAGATACAGTGCTGCTTTCTCCCGCCTGCGCCAGCTGGGATATGTACACCAGCTACGAAAAGCGCGGCGAACACTTCAAAAACATAGTCAATTCGATAAAATAATATGGCAGAGAAGCTCAACGAACTGAAAAAGCAGGCCCAGGCAGCCCGGATAAAGGCAGAAAAACGCACCGACGGAGACTTTATGATCGTGGTGTTTGTTTTGGCGCTCACACTTTTCGGTCTTGTTATGATCTTCAGCTCCAGCTATTATCAGGCCTTAAGCAAGACCGGCGACCCATACAAGTTCCTTAAGGAAGCTGCCATGTGGACGGGTCTGGGCTGGATAGTCTTTATAATCTGCGCGAATATCGATTACCGCTGGTTCAAGCTGGCCGGCTTGCCCGCTATCGTGGTGGGATTTATCCTTCTGTTTCTGATATTTACGCCCCTTGGAAAGACCATAAACAACGCCACCAGATGGCTGGATTTCAAGTTCTTTACGGTAATGCCCGGAGAGGTAATGAAGACCTGCGTGATACTGTTCTATCCCATGTATCTGGCTAAGGATCCGGAGCGCATAAGGAGCTTCACCAAGGGCATACTGCCTCTCGGAGCTATCGCCATCGGAGCTTTCTTCCTGATCTATAAGCAGCCCAATTTCTCCACCGCAGGACTGGTGGTCCTGATCTGTGCAGGCATGATGTTTGTGGCAGGACTCTCCTGGTGGCTGGTGGGACTGGCTGTCGGCGGAGGCATAGGGCTTTTTCTGCTGATAATCAATCTGCCTCAGGGCCGCTATATGTTGGAGCGTGTGCAGACCTTCTTCGATCCTTTTATGGACGCTCTCGGAAGCGGTTATCAGGTGGTGCAGGGTCTGCTGGCTCTGGGCTCCGGCGGCATAGTCGGCGTCGGCCTCGGTAAGAGCGTGCAGAAGATGCTCTACCTGCCGGAGGCTCAGAACGACTTCATTCTTGCCATAATAGGCGAGGAGCTGGGCTATCTTGGAGTACTGGTCCTGATGTTTGTCTACCTGCTCCTTATCTGGCGCTGTTTTAAGGTCTGCGTCAGCATCAAAGATTACTACGGAATGATGCTTGCCACGGGCATAACCCTGCATCTGGCGCTTCAGGTGATACTTAACATCGCAGTTGTAAGCGCTTCCTTCCCGCCCACAGGCGTGATTCTTCCCTTTGTGAGCCAGGGCGGCAATGCAAGCATACTGTTCCTTATGGAAATGGGCATACTGTTCAATATTTCCAGACATACCGAAAACGCTAAAGCAAGAGAGATCTGATCGGAGCTTCATATGAACGTGATAATGACTTGCGGCGGCACAGGCGGACACATATATCCCGCCATCGCCATCGCGGATAAGATAAAAGAGCACCATCCCGATGCCAATGTGCTGTTCATCGGCACCAAAAAGGGCATGGAGAACCAGCTGGTTCCGGCGGCGGGTTATGAGATCAAAGGCATAGATGCTTCAGGCATAGAT